>JANNCZ010000821.1:0-1946 GCA_031387185.1 Burkholderiales bacterium | reverse complement strand
CCGCTGCCGTTTTGAATTTTGAGCGGCGCGGCAAAGATCACGGCCCCGGTGGGCGGGAGTTGATCGAGGTTGTTGAGGCACTGCAAGCCGTAGCGCCCCGCGCCGTGCATGAACGAGTGACAGGGGTAAGGCGGTTTGAGGTGATAGCCCTGGCCCGCATCGGTGCCGATGGTTTCGGTGCCGAAGCCGAGCACATCGCGTTCTTCGACCAGAAAACGCACGGCGGCAGTATCCGGGCCGGGCGTGTGCTGGCCGGTCGCGTCAAAGTTTTGATAAGCAACCGGGTCGGCCCGTTTGCTCCAGCCGGTGCGCATCAGCACCCAGGCGCGCGGCGGGATGCGGCCGTGTTTGACTTCCCACTGTTTGATCCACTCGACAGTGAGCAGGAAGTCGGCATCGGCTGTTGCCTCGCTGGTGCAATCGAGCACGCAGGCGCTGCCGACGAAATGCTCGACCGGAATCGTATCGACCGCGTTGTTGGGCAGGTCGCGCCCCGAGACCCAATGCACCGGCGCGTCGAAATGCGTGCCGGTGTGCTCGCCGCAGGAAAAATTGTTCCAGTACCAGGCCGGGCCGCGCTCGTCATAGCGCGACACTTCTTCGATGCGGAAGGGTTGCACCTGGCCAAACTCGGGCGGCAGCACGATTTGCGGAAACTCCGGTGCGAGCGTGTGCGTGAGATCGACCACGCGCACTTGACCGCTCGCCAGCGCCGTCATCAACTGGGTGAGGATATTCATGCCGACAACTCCCGTTCCAACGCCTTGGGATTGTCGCGCCAGCGCTCCAGCCACTCCTGAGCGACATCGCCGGGGTAGACGTCTTCGATGCCTTGTTGCAGCGCATTGACCACTGCCTTTGCAAGCGCAGCAGGAGCCACCTTGGGTGGCGGCTGCAACTGGTTCCACTACGTCCACCGGGCCGGGGAAAACATTTACCACGCGCACGCCGGCCGGGCGCATCTCGGCGCGCAGGCATTGCGCGAGTGAGTATGCCGCCGCTTTCGATGCCGAGAAAGTGCCATGCGGGGGATAGTTGGCGAGTGCGTAAATCGACAACAGGTTGACCCACGCCACCGCCGACGATTGACCATCCGCGCCGCGCGCGCGCATGCCGGGGCCGAACTCCTGCGCCAGGCGCAACAAGCCGAAATAGTTGATGTCCATTTCACTGCGCGCGGCTTCAACGCCTTGACGATTGCCGATGCCGTAGGGGCGATGCACTTCGGCGTTGTTGATGAGAATGTCCACTTTGCCGCCGATTTGTTTGGCAAGCTCCTGCACGCTCTTGGAATCGGTGAGATCGAGCGGCACCACAGTCACTTGCGGCAATGCCTTGATGGCATCAAACCCGGCCGCCTGCTTCCACGGCTCGGCCTCACCGGCCCAGATCAAATCTGCTCCCGCTGCCGCGAGCGCGTTGACCAGCGCCTGGCCGGTCGCACTCTTGGCGTCGGTGACGAGAATTTTTCTGAACTTCGGGTCGCACGTGAATTCGCGCAATTGTTTGTCGTCACTCATGTTGGGTGTCTCCTGGTCCGGCAATCCCGCCAATACCGCTTGCCCCGCGCGGTCGAGGCGCGCTGCGGCGCGTACGCGGCAGGGCGCCGCGCCGACATCGCCGTGCAGATGCGCGACCACCGTCACGCCGCAGTCGAGCCTGATCAGGCCGAGGCGCCACGGCAGGCGCTCGCGAAAAAACAAATCGTTGCTGTGATGAAGCACGGTGTCGGCGATGAGTTCGCCTGCACCGTCTTGCGTTTTCCAGTCGAGTTTGATCGAGAGGCAAACGTGGCACGCCTCGCGCGGCGGGTATTGCACGGCGCTGCAATCACGGCACACTTGCAGCGCGAAGCGGCCTTCGGCAGCCGCTGCGGTGAGACCGAGCGCGACGCGGCTGCGCGCGCCGGGCGGCAGCGTCGGCAGGCGCGTGCGCAGGATTGGATT
>JANNCZ010000607.1:0-13402 GCA_031387185.1 Burkholderiales bacterium | reverse complement strand
TAGCCGCGATCCCAGGTGAGCGACCCGCCGAGTGCGCCGCCATCGGCCTGCGCGGAGGTGTTGGGCACCACGCCTAACGGCTGATCGACGGTGGTGGCGTCGGTCGCGCGCTGGCGCGCCGAGCGTGCGAAGCCGGGAATTGTCAGATCGGAGGTGTTGCGCCAGAAGCCCTCAGCATGCAGTGCAATGCTGCCATTGCCAGTCTCCATCAGCGCCCCGGCGCCACGCTCGCGCTCGGCGCCGCCCAGACGCGTATCAACGCGCCCCTGCGGGCCCATCAAGGCTTTTTCGGGAATCCGGTTGGTCAGCACATTGACGACACCGCCGACGGCCGAGCCGCCATAAAACAGCGCCGCCGCGCCGCGCACGACTTCAATCCGTTCAACGCTGAGGGGCTCAACCGGTACAGCGTGATCAAACGACAGGCCAGAGGCATCGAGCGTGCCGGTGCTGTTTTGCAGGATGCGGATGCGGTCACCATCCATGCCGCGAATGATCGGGCGGCTCGCGCCTGGTCCGAAGTAGGTAGAGTTGACGCCCGGTGTGTGGCTCAGGGTTTCACCCAACGTGCCCTGGGCGCGTAGTTGCAACTCGGGGGATTCAAGCGTGGAAACCGGCGCGACCTGTTCAAACAAGCCGCTGCCCAGCGGATTGCCGGTAATGATGACGGTTGGTGGCGGGGCGCTCGATTGGAGTACCTGCGCATGAGACACGGCAACCGGAACGGCGAATGCCAGCGCCGCCATGGGCGTGAGACGGAAATGCATGAGAACCTCCTGAATGATTGCGGAAGAGGGGGCGCCACAAAGCGTGGCGTCACCGGCGCGAACCCGAATCAGGAGGTCAGGGGAGGGGCGTGAGAGAGGAAGGGAAGGCTTGTATCAACGGACCGGCCGGGAGCCACCGCGATATCGGCTGCAACGTTGCAGCGCGTCCCGGTGTCCAACCGGGGGGCGCCGCACGCCGCGTCACCGGCGGCCTCGAAGGGAAGGCAGCAGGCATGGGTGGTGTGATCCTGCGACTGTCCATGCGCAGCGATCTTGGCTGCATCGTGATTGAAACCATGCGCCCACACGCCATGCTGCGCCAGCAGCAGCGCGAGCGGCAGAAAAATACGCAGCAGGGAGAGGAAGGAGCGCTTCACGATGCTGCGAAGTATAAATCATGGCGTCCGCAGAAAAGCGCGCCGCCGAAATGGGGGGCCGAAAAGCCCACTTCAGAAACCGCGCCGGCGAACACTGCGTCGCGAAACACTTGCGTTAAATCGCGGCGCCAGGAATAATCCGATTTGTACTTGTGTTCAGCACAGGACGGGTCGCTCCCGTCTTCCATTTCACCCTCAGGAGACTCCATGAAGAAAGTATTGTTGGGCGCTGCGGTTCTCGCAGCATTTGCAGCGGGCGCGGCGCAGGCCCAGGTGCCGGCAGAGCGTTCGATCAAGTATCGCCAGGGCGCGTTGACGGTGATGTCGGTGCATGTGGGCCGCCTCGGTCAGCACGCCAAGGGCGCAGTCACGATGACGCCGGCACAGCTTGAGCAATCGGCACAAGTGGTGCAGGACATGGCGATGGTGGCTTACGACGGTTTCCTGCAAGGTACCGAGCAGTCCAAAGGCACCAAGGCCAAGCCGGAAATCTGGAAGGAATGGGCCAAGTTCCAGGAGTTGCAGGTCAAGTTGCAAGGTGAAACGCCCAAGCTTCTCGCTGCTGCCAAGGCCAACGATGTCAAGGCAATTCAGGCAGCGCTTGGCGGGGTGGGCGGTGCATGCAAGACCTGCCACGACGCCTATCAGGCGAAAGACGTAATCCAGTAGACGGTTTGGAGTAAACGGCGGCTGCTTCAACAAGCCCCATCAACAAAAAAGCCGGGCGTTGCCCGGCTTTTTTGTGGCCTGATTTTTCCCGATTTTCCAATCGATTGCGGGCGCGGGTTATTTGCCGAACAACTTGACCGCGTTGACCAGCACGTACACCGCCGCTGCGCTTAGGGCAAGTAACACGGCAGCCAGTCCGGCACTGCCGGGCCGAATCGCCGGCACGTTGCCGGTGACTTTCTTGACTCCCGTCACCATGGGCGAAATCAGGTTGTCCTTTTTGTAGAACAAGTAGAAAAAAATCGCCGCCAGGTGCGTCACGACCAGCAGGATGATGATCTTCTCGTTGAACTTGTGCCAGCCGGTGATTTTGTCCGACAAGTCCTTGCCTACCCAGGCGTAGAGCGGCCCTTCAAACAGGATATCGTCGTTGACGAACAGCCCTGACATTGCCTGAAACAGCAGCGCCGCCAGCATCGCCAGCACCGACAGTGCGCCCATCGGATTGTGACCATGCGTGCCGCCATCGTCAGCGTGTTGATCACGCTTGAACATGGTCTTGAGATAGGCAATCACCTTGCCCGGCCCGGTGATGAAGGAGAAAAACCGCGCATTGGTGCCACCGGCAAAGCCCCACAGGATGCGAAACAGCACCAGCGTGAGAATGCCGTAACCGCAATACGAGTGATAGGGAATCGCATTGCCGCCGATCTTGACGGTCACCACGGCAGCGATCACCAGCGTGACCAGCCCCCAGTGAAACAGACGCACGCCGATGTCCCAGACCTGCACATCCTGCCCGGTTGCGCCGCTATGGTGAGAGTCAGCCATCGGTTTTCTCCTTGGGGTCCGCGCTAGAGCGGAAAACTCTACGCCAGCCCGCCCGGCGTGGTGTGCGCCGCAGCTAGACTACCGCGCCGTCGTTCTCGGTCTTGTCGCGCACTACTTTGATGAGGTCTTCGCGCTTGATGCCGAGCCACATCACGATCGGGCTGGCGACCAGCACCGACGAATAGATGCCGAACAAAATGCCAATGGTCAAGGCGAGGGCGAAGTAGTGCAGGGTGGGGCCGCCAAAAAACAGCATTGAGGTCACCATCATCTGGGTCGAGCCGTGGGTGATGATGGTGCGCGAAATGGTGCTGGTGATGGCGTGGTTAATGACTTCGGGCACCGACAGGCCGCGCCGTTTGCGGAAGGTCTCGCGCACCCGGTCGAACACCACTACCGATTCGTTCACCGAGTAGCCCAGCACTGCGAGCACGGCAGCGAGCACCGAAAGCGAAAACTCCCATTGGAAGAAGGCGAAAAAACCGAGGATGATGATCACGTCGTGCAGGTTGGCGATGATCGCCGCGATCGAAAACTTCCACTCGAAGCGGAACGCGAGATAGATCATGATGCCGACGCACACCAGGAGCAGCGCGAGGCCGCCGTCGGCCGCCAGCTCCTTGCCAACCTGCGGGCCGACAAATTCGACGCGCGTGATCTTGCCGCCGGGGCCGCCCTGCGCCACTGCCAAGGCGGCAAACTTGTCTTGATCAAATACCTGCTTTTTGGTCGATTCATCGAGCTTGGTGAGCGCCGGATGGTTGGCATCCTTGAGCGCAAGACGGATCATCACGTCGCGCGAGGTGCCGAAGTTTTGCACCTGCGGCTCGTGTACGCCGGCCTTGTCGAGCGACGTGCGGATTCCTTCGAGGTTGGCCGCTTGCTCGTACCGTGCCTCGATCACCACGCCGCCGGTGAATTCGATGGAGAAATTGAGACCGCGCGTCACCAAAAACACGACGGCAAGCAAAAACGTGACCATCGAAATCACGTTGAAAAGCAGCGCGTGCTTCATGAAGGGGATGTCGCGCTTGATGCGGAAAAATTCCATGATGGGTTCCTTGTCGATTCAGCGCGGTTTATTTGGTGGGGGCAGCCAGGGCCTTGGCGCCGCCTGCAATGGCACCGCCCGTAATGGTGCCGCCTGATTTGGCAGTCATTGCTTTCGCAGCGCCAGGCGTGTCGTCAACGTCTGGCCGCCACACCTGTCCGATCGATACCGTCGTGAGCTTGCGCCGCGAGCCATAGAGCATATTCACCATGCCGCGCGATACCACCACGGCTGAAAATATCGAGGTGAGAATGCCGAGGCAATGCACCACCGCAAAGCCGCGCACCGCGCCCGAGCCAAACACCAGCAGTGCAAGGCCCGCGATCAAGGTGGTGACGTTGGAGTCCAGGATCGTACCGAACGCGCGCTCGTAACCCGCCGAAATCGCCGCTTGCGGGTTGGCCCCACCGCGCAGTTCCTCGCGGATGCGTTCGTTGATCAGCACGTTGGCATCAATCGCCATACCGAGGGCCAGCGCGATAGCCGCGATGCCAGGCAGGGTCAACGTGGCTTGCAACAAGGAGAGCAGGGCGATCAAAAACAGCAAATTGACCGCGAGAGCCAGCACCGAGATGGCACCAAACAGCAGGTAGTAAAAACACATGAAGGTGGCGATGGCGGCGAAACCGTACAGCGTCGAGTTGAAGCCTTTCTTGATGTTGTCAGCGCCGAGCGAGGGGCCGATGGTGCGCTCCTCGACGATCTCCATGGGCGCCGCCAGTGCACCCGAGCGCAACAGCAGCGAGACTTCGGCCGCTTCTGTGGTGCTCATCTTGCCGCTGATCTGCACCCTGCCGCCGCCGATTTCGCTGCGGATCACCGGTGCGGTCACGACCTCGCCTTTGCCTTTTTCAATCAGCAAAATCGCCATGCGTTTGCCGACGTTGTCGCGCGTGAGGTCTTTGAAAATGCGTGCGCCCTGCGAGTCGAGCGACAAATGCACGGCGGGCTCTTGCGTCTGGTTGTCAAACCCCGGTTGCGCATCGGTGAGGCGGTCGCCGGTCAACTGCACTTGCTTGCGCACTGCAATCGGAATGCCGCCGCGTTCGGAAAATTTCTCGCAGCCGAACGGCACATTGCCGGCCGCCATCGCGGAGGCTTCCTCAGGCGACTCGCACACCATGCGCAGTTCAAGCGACGCAGTTCGGCCGAGGATCGCCTTCACCTGCGCGGGATCCTGCACGCCCGGCAACTGCACCACGATGCGGTCGAGGCCCTGCTGCTGGATCACCGGTTCGGCGACGCCGAGCGCGTTGATGCGGTTGTTGAAGGTGGTGATGTTTTGCTTGATCGCGTTTTCCTGTACGCGCTTTTCGGCTTCGACCTTGATCGATGCGGTTAGCTTGAGATCGGTGCCGTCGTTGCCGTCAGCCAGTGCGATATCGGTGAGCGAGTCAGTGATGACGGTGCGCGCCTGCGCGCGCGTGGCGTCATCACGAAACTTGATGATGACCGCGTTGCCCTGGCGCTCCATGCCGGCGTGGCGGATGTTTTTGTCGCGCAGCA
Source organism: Burkholderiales bacterium (assembly GCA_031387185.1). Taxonomy (GTDB): domain Bacteria; phylum Pseudomonadota; class Gammaproteobacteria; order Burkholderiales; family JAEUOS01; genus CANJDH01. The sequence continues at coordinate 8,201 of JANNCZ010000607.1, read as the reverse complement.
GGCTGCGCATGTCGCCATTGAGTGCGTCAAGGCGCTTGGACAGCGCTGCCTTCATGTCTACCTGATACAAAAAGTGTACGCCGCCGCGCAAGTCGAGGCCGAGATACATCGGCAATGCGTGCAGCGAGGTAAGCCATTTGGGCGAGTTCGACAGCAGGTTGAGCGCGACGGTGTAGCTCTCGTCGTTCTTGTCCGGGTTGAGCGCCTTCTCGACAATGTCTTTGGCTTTCAACTGGGTGTCGGTGTCGGCGAAGCGCGCCTTAACGCTGTTGGCGTCGAAGAAGATGCCGGTATGCGCGATCTTGCTGCCCTTGAGCGTCTCTTCGACGCGGCTGCGTACTGCCTCGTCAATTTTCACCGTCGCTTTGGCGCTGGAGACCTGCACAGCCGGCGCTTCGCCAAAAAAATTGGGGATGGTGTAGAGGAAGCCGAGCACCAGCGTGATGCCGATGAGCAGGTATTTCCAGAGGGGATAGCGATTCATGTCAGCCTTTCCGCGCAACAGCGGAAGCGCAGCGAAGTTGCTGCAAACGCATTGGTGTCAGCTTCGTTCCCGAGAGGGAGCGAAAAGATAAATTCCGGGCTAAATACTCTTGATCGTGCCCTTGGGCAACAGGGTTTGCACGGCCACGCGCTGCACAACTATCTGGGCGTTGTCGGCAATTTCAATCGTCATGTAATGTTCGCCGGCCTTCACGATCTTGCCGAGGATGCCGCCGGCAGTGACGATTTCATCGCCGGCCTTAAGCGCATCGACCATCGCGCGCTGCTCCTTTTGCCGCTTCATTTGCGGGCGGATCATCATGAAATAGAGCAGCACAAACATCAGCACAATCGGCAGCAGGCCGAGCAGGCCGTCGCCGGTGGACGCGGCACCGCCGCTTTGCGCGTAGGCAGAAGAAATCAGCACGGGAAACTCCCAATTCAGAGTGAAAAGTCAGGTCAAAAATCAACCAGCAATTTTATCACCCGCGGCCCGTAGATCGCTTATTCATCCGCTTTGAAGCCCGACGCTTTGATGACCGCACCCCAGCGCTCGTAGTCGTTCTTCAGAATGGCACCAAGGCCTTCCGGCGTGGTGCCGGTAGGCTGCACGCCCATGCTGCGCATGCGCTCGGCTGTCGACGCATGTTTGATCGAGGCGGTGAGTGCCGTGTGCAGCTTTTTCACCGTGTCAGCGGGTGTCGCGGCGGGCGCAAAAAAACCGTACCACGCGCTGCCTTCGATGTTGTAGCCCGCTTCCTTCAGCGTCGGCGTCTCGGGCAGCACTGGCGAGCGTTGTGCGCTTGACACCGCCAGCGCGCGCAGGCGGCCGGCCTTGACCTGCGCGCCGATATCGGCCGACGTGGTCGAGAGCAGGCTGACTTCGCCGGCGATAGCCGCGGTGATGGCAGGGGCGGTGCCTTTGTACGGGATGTGGGTCATCTCAATGCCCGCGCTCTTGGCAAACATCAGCGCGAAGAAGTGGGGCAGCGACCCGGCAGCGGCGGAGGCGAAGTCGCCACGCCGCGCATCTTTTTTGACCAGCGCAACGAACTCCTGCAATGACGCTGCCGGCACACTGGGGCCGATTGCAAACGCAATGTCAAAGGTGGCTGCTTGCGTCACTGGCGCAAAGTCAGTCAGTGGATTGAACTGCGCGGCCTTGACCGAATGCGGCTGCAACATGGTGCCGAACGGCGACATCAACAGGGTATTGCCATCGGGGGCGGCGGCTTTGACAAAAAGCGCTGCAGCGAGGCCGCCGCCACCGGCACGGTTCTCAACGATTACCGGACGCTCGAACCCCGCGCGCATGCCCTCGGCGATGGCGCGTGTCATGGTGTCGGACGTGGCACCGGGCGGGAAACCGACGATCAGGCGCAACGGCGTTTGGGCGTGCGCCACGCCGCCGGCCAGTGTGGCCACCGCGCACAAAAAACAAGCGGCGCAGAGGGTGCCGCGCGCGTTGCGCAAACGTGACTGGAAGGCGATGTTCATGCGACACCTCTGCTGCGTTGGCGGGAAAAGTCGACACGGAATGCGGCAAAGCGCTGCTGTGCAATCGCTTCACGCATCTCGCGCATCAGCTCATGATAGTAGTGAAGATTGTGCATCGTGTTGAGGCGCGCGCCGAGGATTTCATTGGCGCGGTGCAGGTGGTGCAGATAGGCGCGCGAAAAATTGCGGCAGGCGTAGCAGCCGCAGCTTTCGTCGACCGGGCGCGTGTCGTCCTTGTGAACCGCGTTCTTCAACTTCAGATCACCGAAGCGCGTGAACAGCCAGCCGTTGCGCGCATTGCGCGTCGGCATCACGCAATCAAACATGTCGATCCCGGCGGCCACGCCGTCGACCAAATCCTCCGGTGTGCCGACGCCCATCAGGTAATGCGGCTGGTCTGCGGGCAGGCGCGGGCCGATGTGGTTGAGGATGCGCAGCATGTCCTCCTTGGGCTCACCAACCGACAGGCCGCCGATGGCGATGCCGTGGAAACCTATGTCTACCAAGGCTTCAAGCGACTCATCGCGCAAGTGCTCATACATGCCGCCCTGTACGATGCCAAACAGCGCATTGCCGTTCGCTGTGCCGAGCGCCGCGCCGGCACTCACGGTGTCACCCGCCGCATCGCCCTTATTGTCAATTGAAGCGCAATCAAACTCCGCCTTCGAGCGCGCGGCCCAGCGCATTGATAACGCCATCGAGGCGCGTGCTTCAGCTTCGGTTGCGGGGCGGCCTTCAATTTCGTAGGGGGTGCATTCGTCGAACACCATCACGATGTCGGAGTTCAACACGCGCTGAATCCGCATCGATTCTTCCGGCGTCAAAAACAGCTTGTCACCGTTGATCGGCGAGGCGAAGCGCACGCCTTCTTCACTGATCTTGCGCATGCTGCCCAACGACCAGACCTGAAAGCCGCCGGAGTCAGTGAGGATGGGCGCATCCCAGCCCATGAAGCGGTGCAGGCCGCCGTGCTTGCCCACCACGTCGAGGCCCGGCCGCAGCCACAGGTGAAAGGTATTGCCGAGAACGATTTGCGCCTTGACGTCGTGCAAATCGACCGGCGACATCGCCTTGACGCTGCCGTAGGTGCCGACCGGCATGAACACCGGGGTCTCGACGCTGCCGTGATGGAGGGTGAGGGTGCCGCGCCGGGCGTGGCCGTCGGTTGCGAGGAGTGTGAATTGCACGTCGAATCAGAATGCGTCAGAACTTGATGCGTCCGCTCCAGATTTGCGCGTACATCACCCAGTCCCCGGCGAAAGAATAGAACGGATATTTGAAGGTGGCAGGCCGGTTTTTTTCAAAGAAAAAGTGCCCCACCCAGGCGAAGGCATAGCCGCACACCAGGCCGGCGAGCAGCCACCACGGATTGAACGTGGCGACCAGCAAGCCCAGGCACACCAGCGCCAGGCTGGTACCCACAAAGTGCAAACGGCGGCAGGTGCGGTTGCTATGCTCGCCGAGATAGAAGGGATAAAAATCGGTAAAGCGTTTGAACGCTGCGGTACTTTCGGTGCTCATGTTCAATGCTCCTCTCCGTGTCCTGCTCAGTGCGCAGACGTATTGCCGGTCAAACTGTGGTGATGATTGCGTTGCGTGCGCGGTCGAGAGCGGCAACAGATTCGTCAACTGCCACCAAGCCGCAATTTCGCATACCCCACCTTGCCAAAACCCTTGGTACAAGCCATTGAGAAGCCATCGATGGCATAAAACCCTTGGTGGGAGCGGGTTTCAGGCCATCGATGCTGGCGAATTACGGCGCGCCTACGGCAGCAATACGGTCGAACCCGTGGTCTTGCGTCCGGCCAGTGCAATCTGCGCCTCGGCCGCGTCCTTGAGCGCGAAGCGTTGATTGATCTCGATCTTCACTTTGCCTGAGGTGACGGCTTCCATTAGATCGTTGGCGCATTCTTCGAGCAGCGCGCGGGTGGCGGTGTAGGTCATCAACGTCGGGCGCTGCAAATAGACCGAGCCTTTGGCCGAGAGCGACGCGATGTTGAGCGGCGGCACCGGGCCGGAGGCATTGCCGAAGCTGATCATGTAGCCCAGCGGCTGCAGGCAGTCAAGCGACTTGTCCCAGGTGTCTTTGCCAATCGAGTCGAATACCACCTTGAATTTCTTGCCGCCATTGAGTTCGATGGCGCGCTTGGTGAAGTCTTCCTTGGTGTAGTCGATGGTATGGGCGCAGCCGTGCGCTTTGGCCAGCGCTGCTTTCTCGTCGCTGGACACGGTGCCGATCACAGTCACGCCCAGCGCTTTGAGCCACTGGCAGGCGATCAGGCCAACGCCGCCGGCAGCAGCGTGCCACAACACGGTGTCGCCCGCTTTGACCGGATACGATTTTTTGATCAGGTACTGCACCGTCATGCCTTGCAGCATCATTGCGGCGCCTTGCTCGAAGGAAATCGAATCGGGCAGTTTGATGAGCTTCTCGGCGATCAGCACGCGCGCTTCGCAATACGCGCCCTGCGGGCCGCCGGCATAGGCAACGCGGTCACCCGCCTTCACGTGTGTCACGCCTGCGCCGACTGCTTCGACCACGCCAGCAGCTTCAGTGCCAAGGCCGGACGGCAGCGGATTCGGATACAGGCCCGAGCGCACATAGATATCGACAAAATTGAGGCCGACTGCATGGTGCTTGACGCGCGCTTCGCCGGGGCCGGGGTCGCCAACGGTAACGTCCTCCCATTTCAATACTTCGGGGCCACCGGTTTGGTGGAAGCGAATGGCTTTGGTCATGCTGCTCTCCTGATGAAGTGCGGTTAAAAACGGCTGGCAAAAACGCGCGGCGGGGATTGCCGGCAACCGCCGCAGGGGTTCCCCAAAACGCGAGGCGCGAAGCATAGCATTGCGCCAAATCGCGGCATAATCGGCGCGCTGCAACAGCGCTGTTGCCACCCCAAAACTCAGGAGACGTTTACATGCCTTGGCTCAACTCGTTTCGCACGCTGATGACTGCCGCCATTGCGGGTGCGGCGGCGCTCGCGGCCTCCAGCGCACTGGCGCTCGACGCCGGCGGCCTTGCCATTCCCGACCGCGCGAAGGTCGGCAATGCAGACCTCGTGCTTAACGGTGCGGGCATCCGCACCCGTGCAATCTTCAAGGTGTATGTTGGCGCGCTCTATCTAGAGGAGAAGAAGACCAGTGCGGCCGACGCGCTCGCCATGCGCGGGGCGAAACGTGTGGCGCTGCACCTGCTGCGCGACCTCACTGCTGAACAGGTCGGTAACGCGCTTAACGATCTGGGCGACACCATGACCGAAGCCGAGCGCGAAGCCTTCAAGGGCCAGATGGCCGATCTCAAGGCGACGATGGAAGCGGTGGGCGCAGCGAAAGAAAAGAGCGTGGTCACGCTCGACTTCGTTCCTGGCGCCGGGCTGCGCATTGCGCTCGACGGTGCACCAAAGGGCAAAACAGTTGAGGGTGAAGATTTTTACCGCGCTCTGCTCAAGCTCTGGCTGGGTGAAAAGCCGATTGACCGCACGCTCAAGAGCGGCATGCTGGGCGCGGCGCCGAACTGAACTGCCGTGCTTGAATTCGATGCCGTCGTCAAAGCGCCTTTCGGCGGTATTGGCATCCGCATTCATGAATGCGTGGTGGGTGAAGCTGTGTATGTGCCGCCGTCCATCGCCCCGCGCGCTGCCCGCCACGCCCTCGCCAAGGAAGCGGCGCATCAAATCAGGCGCTACTGGAAAGACCCGGCCTTTGAATTTGATTTGCCGCTTGCGCCGCGCGGCACCGCGTTTCAGCAAAACGTCTGGCGTGCCATCAGTGCCATTCCCAGCGGCGCAACCCTGAGCTACGGTGCCATTGCACGCAAGTTGCGCAGTGGCCCACGCGCGGTGGGCGGCGCTTGTGGTGCCAACTGGTTCTCCCTCATCGTGCCTTGCCATCGTGTGCTCGCCGCTGGCGGCCTTGGTGGTTTTGGCCACGCCGCAAATGACAATGCGGGTGGCTTCCACCTCAACATCAAGCGCTGGCTGCTTGCGCATGAAGGCGTGGCCGGGTATGACAAACCGCGCTTCTGATCCGCTGATCGACGAGTTTTGCGACGCCATCTGGCTCGAAGACGGCCTCGCCAAACTCACGCTCGAAGCCTATCGCCGCGATCTCACCCAGTTTGATGCGTGGCTGCAAGGTGAGGGCAGTGCGCTGCTCGCGGCGCAGGCAACGCAACTGAAAAGCTACATTCAGGCACGCCATGCCGAAGGTGCGAAAGCCACCAGCGCCAACCGCCGCCTCTCGGCGTTCAAGCGTTTCTACCGCTGGCTGTTGCGCGAGACCCGCCGCAGCGATGATCCGACAGTTGATCTCGACTCGGCCAAACAAGCGGAGCGCCATCCCAAGACCCTGTCAGAACAACATGTCGAAGCCTTGCTCGCCGCGCCCAGTGTTGAAGTGCCGCTCGGTCTGCGCGACCGCGCCATGTTGGAGCTGCTCTATGCCAGTGGTCTGCGCGTCTCGGAACTGGTGTCGGTCAAGACGGTGGAAGTCAATCTCAACGATGGCGTCGTGCGCGTCACCGCCGGCAAGGGCAACAAGACGCGCCTGGTACCGTTTGGGCAAGAAGCGTCGGCGTGGATCGAGCGTTATCTCAACGATGCGCGCGCAGTGTTGCTGGCGGCCACGGGAAGTAAAGCTGCAGGCAAAGTGGCGAGCAAACAGTCCGCGGTCCGCAAACAAACGGCGGACGCGCTCTTCGTCACCGCGCGCGGCGCGGCGATGACGCGCCACAATTTCTGGCACGCGATCAAACGCTATGCAGTCAAGGCCGGCATCGCCTCCACACTGATCTCGCCGCACACCGTGCGCCATGCCTTTGCCACCCATCTGCTCAATCACGGCGCCGATTTGCGCGTGGTGCAAATGCTGCTCGGCCATGCCGACATTTCGACTACGCAGATCTACACCCACGTGGCGCGCGCGCGGCTCAAGGATTTGCACAAACATCATCATCCGCGCGGTTGAGACTCCACTTCTGTTCTCGCGCTATGCTTCGCCCTTTTTCGGGAAAACCGTCATGAGCAAACTCACACTCGCCCAAGCCAACCAGATCATCGCCACTGCCTTCGCCACCGCGCAGGACAAGGGCTACAAACCGATGGGCGTGGTGGTGCTCGACGACTCTGGCCACGTCAAATCGGCGCAGCGGCAGGATAACGCGACCATGTTTCGCATCGACATTGCCACCGGCAAAGCCTGGGGCACAGTCGGCATGGGCGCATCGAGCCGCGTGCTGATGCAGCGCGCCAAAGACAATCCCAATTTCTTCACCACCCTCGCCGACACGTCCAAGGGCAAGTTCCTGCCGCAGACCGGCGCGGTGCTGATCAAGGACGCGGCGGGCAACATCCTCGGCGCAGCCGGCGCGAGCGGCGGCACTGGGGATGAAGATGAAGAAATCTGCATCGCCGGTATTGCCGCAACGGGCCTGGTGCACGGCTAAGCCCGCTGCACGCAAGCCACACCGGCGCACCAGCCAGTCGCAAAGCTGACCACTTCCGCAGCGTAAGCCCTGCCAGAACGTATGGCCAAACGCAGTCATGTGTCAGAAACGCCGGCCACGGCGTTTCTCAAGCAGCACGGTGTTGCCTACACCGAGCATCCCTACGCCTACGAGGAGCACGGCGGCACCGAAGTCTCCGCGCGCGCACTCGGGGTGGACGAGCACGCCGTCGTCAAAACCCTGGTGATGGAAGACCAGGACGCCAAGCCGCTGTTGGTACTGATGCATGGTGACCGCAAAGTCTCGACCAAAAATCTGGCGCGCCAGGCCGGGGTCAAGAGCATTGCGGCATGCAAGCCCGAAGTGGCGAACCGCCACACCGGTTATTTGATCGGCGGCACGTCGCCATTCCGCACGCGCAAGGCCCTGCCGGTGTACGCCGAGAAAACCATTTTTGATTTGCCGAAGATTTACATCAACGGCGGGAGGCGCGGATTTTTGGTGGGCGTGGTGCCCGTCGAAATCGAGCGGGTGCTCAAGGTCATGCGGGTGGAGGCGGCGCTGCTGGAGTAAGCCTATATGTGCTGAAGAACCGCATCCACCAACGGTTTCAGGAAATTGTTTGCAGCGTGAAAGTTGTTGCGTGGCGTTACAGTGGGATCGGGGATATCGACCATGGCCCCTTATCCGCTTAAAGCGAAGTGCCGGCCGTTAGCACCGTCGCGGCAGATGCTCCTGCATTTGTGACCCATGATCCCGCTTTCGGCATCTGGCG
>JANNCZ010000787.1:0-2599 GCA_031387185.1 Burkholderiales bacterium | reverse complement strand
AACTCCGCGCAACGCGGATGCATGCGGAGAGTCCACTCGCCTCTCCTCGCGATCCCACCAGCCCAAGCCGCGCTGCTCTGTCCCGCAATGGCGCTGTGCGCCGTCACTCTATGCGTCGCCGCCCTGATTCTTCTTCTGCCGCCGCCGGGGTGGTGGTTCTCCTGGTTTGTTGCCCCACCATCGACGGCATGACGGCCGGCAAGACCTGGGTTTCAAATCTGCTGCGCGAGCATCAGCGCGCCATGGCCGCGTACTCTTTGGCGATCAAGCATCGCGTGCCGGACCCGCTGCCGTGCAATGCCGTGTGGGGCATGGACCTCACCTTCAAACAGGATGAAGCGGGAGACCTGCATCCGATCCTCGGCAGCATCGATCACGGCAGCCGCAAGGCCTTGGTGCCCCTGGTAGAACGGCCGCATCGAGCGTTTGTTTGGCACGCTCAAGAAAACACTGAACCGCATTGCGGTGGCGAACTTCGCCGCGCTCACACATGCCATGACCGAATTCAAATTCTTTTACAACCATGTGCGCCCGCATCAGCATTTGCAAGGCCGCACACCGCAAGAGGCGTGGGATGGTATTGATCCACGCCGGTGCGCGCCGAAGCAAGCGCGCCTCTTCAGCGCTTGGGGCGGGCTGTTGACCGGCTACTACGTGCGGCGTTAACACGTGCAAGCGTAGCACCCATCTTCGAACCATCATTCAACAATTCAACGGACGCCTGTCCGCGGTCAGCCATTCTCACAAAAACCGGATTGACTATTTTTTAGGCAAAGCCACTCGAAAAATTCAACTGCAATCCTTTTTTTCGCTCTCGAATTCGTTCAAACCCCGACCGATGCGCCGTGTTTGATGAAAAAATCCGGTTTGGCGATGCGCGTTTGGGCTTTGCGGACGCGGACGGGACACCGCTCTGCACTTGAACTTCCCGGATTGTGAATGGACGAAGCGCGAGAGTAAACTCGTGGCTTGAATGCATTCCAAGGAGCACGCCATGTCATTCGCCATTCGAGAGCATGTCTGTGTGAGCGCAGATCGCAGTGTGCTGGTGCGTCATGAATCACTGCCGCCCGGTGCCGCCGTCGAAGTGATCATCATGCTCGAGCAGACGCCAGCGGCGAACACCGGAGGCAGCTATTCTTTTCTGGATCGGGCGCTGCAACTGAGCATTGACGCGCCGGCGGATTTTTCTACCTCCTACGAAGAAGTCATCGCGCCTCCCCCCTGACCCATGGCGCGCACCACGCTGTTTGTCGACACGGGTTATGTCATTGCGCTCGTCTCGCCGCGCGACCGCTTTCATGGCGTCGCAGTTGAATGGGCCGCGCGGATCAAGCGCGACAGGATTCTTCTCGTCACCTCACGCGCTGTGCAGCTTGAATTCGGCGCGGCGTTGTCGCGTGCGCCGTATCGAGCGGTGGCGATTGCATTGCTTGACGAAATGGAGCGCGATCCGGAAATCGACATCGCACCGCTCTCGGAAGAGTTGTTCCAATCCGCGTTGCAATTGTTCCGCGACCGCAACGACAAGGGCTGGAGCCTCGCAGACTGCGTGTCGTTCACGCTGATGCGCCAGCGCGCCATCACCGCCGCATTGGCCACCGATGTGCATTTCACCCAAGCCGGGTTTGATGCGGTCTTGTTGAACTGAGAGGCGTTTGGGTGGTTTCGGGCTGCCCGTTCACCTCCCGAATTGTTGATGAGCGAAGAATCGCCAGATGCCATCTGACTGAGAGCGTTGGTGGATGCGATTCTACAGAGAATGATGGCTTGAAAGCGTTGGTGACAGCGCTTCTTGGCCTGACCGCCTAATAGTCTGACCGGGCTAAACAAACCCCGCGCAGCGCGGATGCATGCGAAGAGTTCACGCCCTTCTCTTCGCGATGCCATCGATCCAAGCCACGTTGCTCTATCCCGCGATGACGTTGTGCATCTTGTGCATCGCCACTCTATGCATCACCACCCTGATTCTTGTTCTGCCGCCACCGTGGTGGTTCTCCTGGTTTGTTGCCCCACCATCGACGGCATGACGGTCGGCAAGACTTGGGTTTCCAACCTTCTGCGCGAGCATCAGCGCGCCATGGCCGCGTACTTTTTGGCGATCAAACATCGCGTGCCGGACCCGCTGCCGTGCAATGCCGTATGGGGCATGGACCTCACCTTCAAACAGGATGAAGCGGGAGACCTGCATCCGATCCTCGGCATGATCGATCACGGCATCCGGCAACGCTTCAGCAATCTGCACTGCCCCTGGCAGAACGGCCGCATCGAGCGTTTGTTTGGCACGCTCAAGAAAACACTGAACCGCATCACGGTGGCGAACTTCGCCGCGCTCTCGCATGCGATGTTGGAATTCAAAACTTTTTACAACCACGTGCGCCCACACCAGCATTTGCAAGGCCGCACCCCGCAAGAGACATGGGACGGCATTGATCCACGCCGGTGCGCGCCGAAGCAAGCGCGCTTCGTCAAAGCTTGGGGCGGGTTGCTGACCGGGTATTACGTGAGGCGTTGACATGGCAAGCAAACCAAAATCATCGACCATCAATGCAATCGACAATGCGCACTGTCCGCGGGCAACCACGTCCATGAAATCCGG
>JANNCZ010000565.1:0-44006 GCA_031387185.1 Burkholderiales bacterium | reverse complement strand
CATCCGCTGAGGTCGTTGACAGGTCATTGCCAGACGAGCTGGCCTTGCTCGCATACACCGGCGGCACAACAGGCAAGCCTAAAGCTGTGATCCGCACGCAGGCGGACTGGGCTTTGATCGCCAAGCGCATCGTCGACGACTACGAAATCGAATTGGAAAGTCGTTACCTTGTCGCTGGGCCGATTTCTCATGTCAGTGGAACCAAGATTCTGCCGACCCTGATGTGTGGCGGCACGGCATACGCTCTTGAAGAGGCGACGCCGCGCGCCGTGGCGGCCGCCATCGAACGCTGGCGCATCACCTCGACGCTGCTCGTTCCCACTGCCCTGTCTGCATTGGCTGAGGAGCAAGCTGCGCGACCGCGTGACCTGGCCAGTCTGACGAAATTTTTCTATGGGGGCGCGAGCATAACTACCGACCAGCTCCGGCGCGCGGTCGGGGTCTTTGGCCCGGTTCTTTACCAGGTGTACGGGCAGACCGAATGTTATCCACTGTGTCGCCTCAAACCCACGGACCTCGACCCCGACTTGCCGCACAGATGGCGCTCGTGTGGCACGCCCGTGCCCTCCATCAAGCTGCGAATCGTCGATTCGAGCGGAAAGGATGTTGCGCAAGGCAAAGTCGGGGAGATGATCGCCAATGGTGGTCAGGTCATGGGCGAATACTTCAATCGCCCTGAGGAGACTGCCAATGCTTTGCAGAGCGGTTGGCTTCACACGGGCGATCTTGCCTATGCACACACCGACGGATTTATTGAAATCGTAGGGCGCACCAAGGACATGATCATTTCGGGTGGATTCAATGTTTACGCACGGGAGGTAGAGGCGGCCTTGGAAGCCCATCCCGCTGTAGAGGTCGCGGCGGTCTATGGAATTCCCGATGCCAAATGGGGTGAAGCGGTTACCGCCTCAGTTGTCTTGCGCAGCGAGAACCTGGCGACGGCAGACGAACTGACCGCTTGGGTACGCCAATTGAAGGGCTCCTTTCAGGCGCCCAAGCGGCTGGCATTCATCGCGTCGATGCCGATGACTGCGCTCGGCAAGATCGACAAAAAAGCCCTCTGGCAAAGTTGGAGTCAGTCTTGAAAAGCACGTTTCCATTGCAGCGGAATTCAAAATGAAAACTGCCACGCAAGCCAGTTTCGCCGCGTTGCGCCTGCCCCTGATCGTTGCGCCCATGTTTCTGGTCTCGGGGCCCGACTTGGTGATAAGTGCTGCGAACTGGGGGGTTGTCGGCGCCATGCCAACCCTGAATGCGAGAGATTTGGACACGCTTGAACGCTGGTTGTTGCGCATCCGGCGAGAGACCTCAGCCGCGCCAGGCACCTTTGCCATCAATTTGATTGTGCACAACAAGTACGCGAGGATGCAGGCAGATCTTGACCTGATCGTGAAGCACGAGGTACCTTGGGTGATCACCAGCATAGGCAGCCCGGCCAGCGTTGTTGCGCGCGTACACGCCTACGGCGGACGGGTGCTGTCTGATGTTGCGACTATTCGGCATGCCCGGTTGGCAATCGACGCAGGGGTCGACGGGCTCATTCTTCTTTGCGCTGGTGCTGGAGGAAATACCGGCTGGCTGAATCCATTCGCCTTTGTCTCGGAGCTTCGCACCTTCTACGACGGGCCGCTCGCAGTCGCAGGCTGCGTCAACTCCGGCAAAGCACTGCGTGCGTTGGAGATTCTTGGCGCTGACTTGGGCTATGCCGGCACGCCTTTCATCGTTGCCAAGGAGAGTCTTGCCTCTGACGAATACCGCCACGAGGTGCACGTGGCGCATGCGGATGACGTTGTACTGACCCGCGCCGTAACTGGCATTCCGTCAAACATTCTAAAGGCCAGTTTGACGAAGTGGAACATTGATCCGGACAAATCAGCCGGCGGGTTCCACGGCATTGAACCGGCTGGCATGTCGGCCAAGCCCTGGAAAGAAATCTGGAGTACCGGGCAAGGCGTCGGCGCTTCCAAGGCAACGCTTCGCGCAAGCGAAATTCTTGGTATGTGGGAGAGCCAGTACCAAGGTAAGAGAGATCCATTAACCCAAGGAGAGTACTGATGAAACCAAATTCGCTTGTCCGGATGAGCACGGCAAAAGCTCTGTGCTTCATTGCCGCGCTTTGCGCCGCCAGTGCGCATTCTCAGACGGCATACCCTGATAAGGCGATCACCCTGGTCGTGGGCTTCGCCCCTGGCACTGCTCCCGACATTCTTGCGCGCCACATCGCCGAACCACTGGGAAAGGTCCTGAACACAAGCGTCATCGTCGACAACAAGAGCGGGGCTGGCGGACAAATTGCCGCAACAGCTGTCGCCAAGAGCGCCCCAGATGGCTATCAGATCCTTCTGGGTGAAGTCGGGTCGATCGCAATTGCGCCATTCGCCTTCAAAACCGCTTACAACGGCGTCAAGGACTTTGTGCCCATCTCCGAAGTTGCGCGCACCGAATTCGTCTGGATCGTTCCCGCAAAGCGCAACTACAAATCCCTCGCCGACTTCGTGGAAAAAGCGAAGAAGAGCCCGGGCAAAGTCTTCGTCGGGACGTTTGGTGGCGGCTCCCCCGGGCATATTGGAGCCGAACTTTTCTCGCAAAGAGCGATGTTTCCAATCGAACCGGTCCACTTCCGCCAAGTGGGAGATGGCCTAACGGCGCTTGCCAATGCCGACGTTGAAGGCGCGTTTGTGTCGGTGGCATTTGCGTCAGCACAATTGAAGGGCGGAAAGATCGCAGCCCTGGCCCAGACCGGCGAATCGCGTTCGAAACTTCTCCCGGACGTACCAACGGCAGGCGAAGCCGGTTTTGCCGAGCTGAAGTTTGCGGGATGGTTTGCGCTGCTTGCGCCGGCAGGAACACCGCCAGCAGTGATCACCCGTGTTGGCAATGCCATTCGAGACCTGGCGAAGGATCCTGTCATGGCCCAGAAACTGGTCGAAGTCGGCTTCATTGTGGTTGGTTCCACCCCAGGCGAGATGGCGAAGCTCCTGAACGATGAAATACCAAAGTGGAAGCGGGTCGTCGAGGAATCCGGGTTCAAAGGCACGGTTCAATAGCCATGACCGCTCAGATGGGTGAGCAGGCAGACACGCAACGACCGATCAACAGTGTTCCGCATGGCTTCGTACGCGTAGCGGACGCGGACACCGGACCGTTCGCTCTTCATTGCAGTCCTCTCTATATTTTCGAGACGGACGCGAACCCGGTACGCTTGGGCTTCAGGGTTGAGGGGCGCCACCTGAACCCAATGGGGAGTTGCCACGGAGGCATGCTGGCGACCTTTTGCGACATGCTCATGCCGATCGTCGCGCAATGCCTGCGTTCAGATCTTCGTGGTTGTCAATTGCCTTCGATGAGCCTGCAAGTTGACTTTCTCTCACCGGCCCGCGAGGGCGACTGGGTGGAGGGAGAGGTGGAAGTTCTGCGCGCGACGCATTCCATTGTTGTCGCGCAATGTCTTATTCGAACGGCGGCCGGTCTGATAGCTCGCGCAAGTGGAACGTTCAAAGTGATTTCTGCGAGCACGCGGCGGTAGCGTGGCCGATGATCTCGTCATTGCTGGTACGCCGGAACAGGTGACGGAACAACACCTCGCATTTCGCGAACAGATCGGCGACTTCGGCACCCTGCTTTATTGCGCCATCGACTGGGCGGATGCGAAGCTGGGCAAGCGCTCGATGGAGTTGATGGCCGAAAAAGTGATGCCGGCACTGAACCAGGCCATCCCGCGCTGAGTCCGGGGCGGCCACCTGAAAACCGGCAAGGCCACCGGCCCAAAACCCTTGGTGGATGCGCCTCTTCGGTATCCAACGGCCTGAAAGCTGCTCTCACCAAGGCTTTCAGGTTTGTGTCTCTGGGCGAAATTACGCGCCCAGATAGAGGTTTTTCACCATCTCGTTGTTCTCGAGCTCGGACACATTGCTACTCTCGAATGCGATCTCGCCGTGCACCAGCACGTAGCCGCGGTGCGCAATCTTGATGGTCTGGTGAAAATTCTGCTCGGCCATCAGCACCGTCATGCCGTGCTGGCGATTGAGCTCGCCGATTTTTTCGATGGTCTGGGTCACCAGCAGTGGTGACAGGCCAACCGAGGGCTCATCGACCAGCAGCAGCTTGGGTGCCGACATCAGCGCCCGGGCAATCGCCACCATCTGCTGCTGCCCACCCGACATGCTGCCGGCTAGTTGCTTGCGGCGCTCCTTGAGGATCGGGAAGGTGGTGTAGCAGAAGTCCAGGTTCTTGTTGAGTTCAGCGCGCGCCAGCGGACGGTAAGCACCGAGGTAGAGGTTCTCTTCCACCGTCAGGCGCGGAAACAAGCGGCGGCCCTCTGCCACCATCGCCACACCCAGATCGACAATCTCCTGCGGACCTTTGCCGATCAGGTTGTGCTCCACGCCATCAAGCTTGAGCGTGATGCTGCCGGCAGTGGGCCGTACCAGACCGGTGAGGCATTTCATCAGCGTGCTCTTGCCATTGCCGTTGGTGCCGAGCAGAGCCACCGTCTCGCCCTCGCGCACGCTGAGCGACACACCCTGCAACGCGCGCACCGCGCCGTAGCCGGCTTCGAGGCCGGTAATGGTGAGTTCAAGCGCCAAGATAAGCCCTCCGCACTTCGGGGTTCTTCACGATGTCGGCAGGTGCGCCTTCGGCGATCAATTGGCCGGCGTCGAGACAAATGACGCGCTCGGAGAAGCGCATGATGGCGTGCATGATGTGTTCAATCATGATGATGGTGATGCCGGTTTTCGAGAGCTTGAACAGGATGCCGAGCACCTCGTCGATTTCGCCGTGCGACAGACCCGCCATCGCTTCGTCTGAAATCAGCAAGGCCGGGCGCGCCGCCATCGCACGCGCCAGTTCGAGCTTGCGCAGTTCGACCTGCGACAAGCCGGCGCACGACGCGTGCATCTTGTCGCCCAGCCCCATGTCGCGCAGAATATTTTCGGCTTCACCGACGATGTCATGTTTGTGTGCGACGCCGCGATAGGTGACATATTCGAGCGGCACCGCAAGGTTTTCAACCGGCGTCATGCTGTGAAACGGGCGCGGAATCTGGAACGAACGCGCAATGCCACGCCGGGTGCGCTGATGCGGCGCCAGGCCGTTGAGATTCTCATTTTTGAAAGTGACGGTGCCGGCATCATTCTTTAACGCGCCGGACACGCAGTTGATGAGTGTTGTCTTGCCCGAGCCATTTGGCCCGATCAAACCGAGACGCTCGCCCTGCCTGACATCGAGATTAATGTTGGAAAGCGCGGTGAAGCCGCCAAAATGCTTGGAGACACCGGCGACCGAGAGCAGGGCGCTCATTTGGCCGCTCCCGCCACGCCGCTGTTGACGTTGCCTGCCTGCGCCTTGCCCACCTGCGCCTTGCCTGCCTTGTCCTTGCCTTTGCTCTTGTCGCGCAGCTTGCGCAACAGACCCAGAATGCCGTCCGGCGCCACCACCACAAAAAACACCAGCAACACACCCACAATCAGCACGTTGAGTTCCGACGAGATCGTCACCGTCACCACCTGTTGCACCGTGCCCAGGAGCAAGGCGCCAATCACCGGTCCGATCCACGACGAGGTGCCGCCGATGATCGGCATTGCCAATGCTGACACCGAGTAGTTGAGGCTGAAGGCACTCACCGGCTCGATGAAGCGCATGTACATCACCAGCGGCGCCCCCGCTGCGCCCATCAGCGCACCCGACACCACGGTGGCAATCAACTTGAGCTTGAGCGTCGGCACCCCGGCGCACTCGGCTGCCTCTTCGTTGTCCTTGATCGCGCGCAGACCGCGGCCGATCCAGGAGTTCTGGATATAGCGCGCGATCGCTACCGCTGCAATCGCCATCAGCACCATGACAAAAAACAGCATCTTGTCGTAGCTGGCAAACGGCGCCATGGGCTCGGGCCGCAGCATCTGCACGCCCTTGGCACCACCCAGATAGTCCATGTTGAGGATGATGGTCTCAAAAATGATCGAGACCGCGACCGTGCCAATCGAAAAGAAAATACCCTTGAGACGCAGCGAGATCAAGCCGATCAACAGCCCCAGCGTGCCGGTCAGGCAGGCCGCCGCGACGATCTGCACCAGCAGCGGCGCGTCGAACAGCTTGATCGTCAGCAACGCCGTATAGCCGCCCAGCGCAAAGAACGCGCTGGTGCCGAAATTGACGTAGCCCGCATAGCCGCCCAGTATGTTCCAGGCAGTCGCCAGCACCACGAACTGCAACACCACGTAGGACGCGGTAAACACGTAGTCGGTTTTCACCCCGGCCATCAAGGCGATGCTGGCCAGCACCACGGCCAGAGACCCGATCACAAATATCCTGTTATTGCCGCCCATGCTGCTCATCGCCCTGTCCCGCCCCGTCCAGTGATTGCCGGTTCAACGGCCAAAGAGGCCTTGCGGCCGCACACCCAGCATCACCAGCAGCAGGCCAAATGCCACCGCTGGCGCCCATGACGCGCCAAAAAATGTCAGCACAATGGTTTCGGCGACACCGAGAATGATGCCCGCCACCAGCGTGCCGCTCATGCTGCCCAGGCCCGCCAGCACCACCACACAAAAAGTGCGGCCGATGTAGATCCGCCCCAGTTGCGGATCCACCGGGCCAATAATGATGAGCAGCGCGCCAGCGATGGCGGTCACGGCGGTGGCGATGCCAAACGCCCACTGCTTGACCTTGACCGGGTCTGCGCCCATCAACGACAGCGCGATCTGGTCCTGCGCCACCGCCTTGATGGCGCGCCCCATGTAGGTCTTGCCCAGATACAGCGTCAGGCCAATGGTGAGCGCCAGCGCCACCGCAAACCCCACCAGCAGCCGGATCGGCACCCGCAAATCGTCGGTGACATCAATGCTTTTGCCGATGTACACCGCCTCGACCAGGCGCTGGTCCACGCCAAAGGCGAGGATCAAACACACCTCAATGATGAAGGCCACGCCGAAAAAAAAGGCCAGTCCGCGCAGCCCGGCATCGCTGCCATGCTTTTCGAACATGGCGTAATAGAGCCGGTACATCACCACGCCAATCACAAAAAACAGCGGTGCCAGAATCAACCCGGAGAGTATCGGATCGAGGCCCAGTCCGCTCAGCCACCAGGTGCCGTAGGCCCCCGCCACGAGGAAGGACGGATGCGCAATGTGCGGCACATCGAGCAACCCGAACGAAACCGACAGGCCAATCGACACCGCCGCATAAAAGCAGCCCACCAGCACGCCAAACACCAGCGCTCCAATCAGCAAATCCCAGGAGAACACGATCATCCACCCATCAAGAAACGCACGGAAAGCAAAGAAAGATCAAGCACCATGGTGGTCACAGAACCGACCCGCCAAAAAAGAGGGGCGCACGGCTGCGCCCCGCCGGCAAGTGCATGGCGCGTTACTTGCGCGCTTTCTCGAACGGGTACTTGAGTTCACCGGTCTTGTAGTTGTCCGGGTACAGGATGACCTGCTTGCCGGGCTGGCGGAATTGCTCGACGTCCTTGTCCTTGACGCCATTGAACTGCACCATCAGCACGCGTGCGCTGGCCCATTCGCCATTTCGCTGGAACTTGATCGGGCCGACGATGGTCTTGTGCTCGTTCTCGCGCAAATACTTGGCGATCGTCTTGTCGTCAATGCTCTTGGTCGCATTGACTGCAGCCTCAATCATCTGGCCAATCGCGTAGTTGAACGGCGGCAGGTAGAAGCCGAGCGGATCGACCTTCTCGGCCTTGGCCCTGACCGCGTAGCGCGTCAGAAAGTCCTTGAGGCCGGGGAAGTCCACCGTTTTCTCCGGCGCGTAGGAGGTGTAATTGGTGATGCCGTTGAGCTGCGAGCCCAGGCTTTCCATGATTGGCGCGAATTGCAGGCCAACCATGCCGCCACCGAACAATTTGACATCGGCGCCGACACCAATTTCATTGACTGCGCGCACGATCGCGACCGACTCGCCCGGATAGGACGCCACAAACACGATGTCGGGCTTGGCCGCCTTGAGCGAACGGATCATGGACGAGAAGTCGCTGGTGTTCGGCGGATACTTCTGGTCGTACACAATCTTGAGGTTGTTGTGTGTCGCCAGACTGCGCGCGCCGGCCGCGAGGTTGCCGGAGAATTCGGCATCGGCGGCGAGAATGGCCATTGACTTGGCGCCACGCTTCATGCCCAGCCCCATGAAACCGGTTGACCAGCTCAGCGCATCATTCCACGGCGAATTGTTGAACCACATGTCGTGCTGAATGCGGTCGTTGACCTCAAACGAAAAATTGCCCATCAGCAGTTTGCCGCGCTGTTTGACCAGCGGCATGATGGGTGCGGTCGGGTTGGTGCCGTAGGGCGCAATCAGCAGATCGACCTTGTCAACGTCGAGCAGCTTGGTGTAGATGCCGGGGGTGATCGAGGGGTTGGACTGGTCGTCATAGACGATCAATTCCACCTTGCGGCCCAGCAGGCCGCCCTTGGCGTTGACATCGTCGCGCCACATCTGCTGGCCGATCAACGCCGCCTTGCCACCAGCGCCAAGCGGGCCGGTTTGTGCAATCGACAGGCCGATCTTGATGGGTGCGCCCTGCGCCCAGCTGGTAGACGGCAATGCGGCACTTGCGGTGACTGCGCCCGCTGCCGCCACAAATTTGCGGCGCGTGATGTTTTTGGTGGAAGTGTCTTTCATCGTACTGTCTCCTGTGGTTTTGACGTCATTTATTTTGCCAACGGGTAAAGATTATCAGGTTTGCCAAGCGCAGGGGCGCTCCGCCCTGCTGCGCCGCACCGATCGGCCTCGCTCTCGCTCAGGTTTTGCTGCCCTCTTTGATCCACCACGCCGGCAACTCGGTGCAATCAGCCGCGTTCATACCCTTCTTAGCCGCCGTGTCAAATGATTTGAGTGTGGCCTCGGTGAGCGGCAGGCGCAACTGGCGCGCTGCGCCGTAGCCGAGCATGGTGCGCACATCCTTGCGCATGGTGGCCAACTCCACCGTCAATGGCACCGGCTGCCCGGCGAGCGCCTTGGCGATATTCGGCCCGCGCGCCTTGAGCATGTTCGGCCCGCCAGAGGTTTCCGAAAAGATATCAATCACCCGCGCCGGATCCAGCCCGAGCGGTGCGATCAGCGACAACGCCTCGCCCAGCGTCTGCCAGTACACCATCAGCGGCAAATTGATCGCAAGCTTCATCGTCGCGCCCGCGCCAAGCGGTCCGACATGTTCAACACGGCGGCACAACAGATCAAGCAAGGGCCGCGCGCGTGCAACATCAGCCTGGGCACCTCCGGCAAAGCCGAGCAACTTGCCTTCGAGCGCTGGTCCCACTGTGCCGCCGACCGGGCACTCAACGTAAGAGGCTCCTGCCGCAGCCGTGCGTGCCCCAATTTCGCGCTGCTTGTCCGGCTTTACCGTGCTCATGTCGATGATCAAATGCCCTGCTGCCTTATCCAGCAAACCGCCGGCGTAGACCTGGTCGAGCGCCGCATCATCGGTCAGCATGGTAATCACCGCATCGGTGCCGGCGGGTAACGCGGCCAACTCGGTTACCAGGCTGCAACCCGCATCCACCAAGGGTTTCGCACGCTCTGCCGTGCGGTTCCACACACTCACTTGGTGCCCCAGCGCGAGCAGGCGGCGCGCCATGGCGCTGCCCATTTTTCCGGTTCCGGCGATGGCAATGTGCATGGTGACTCCTGCGTTGACTGATGGCGATGTGCGGCGCGTGATGCGGTGCCAAGGGCAAATACACGCAGCAGCACTGCAAATTTTCGAGGCGTAAATGTACACCATAAGTTATCATCGGATAAATAAGCTTCGCTGCCCACAACCACTGCCAACAACCATTTACCAACGCATCATTGCCTCATCAAGGAGCCCTCTGTGTTCTACACCTGCACCCCGTCCTGCACCAACCCGCTGCATCGTCACGCCCCCGCCAGCGCTGCCGCCGCACGCCCCGCCAAACCGGCAGCGCGCCTGTCGCGCCCGGTGGCCAAAACCGCCAGGGGCAAATCCAAAGTAGTCGATCTGCATTGCCATTACCTGAACGCAGAGTTGAACGCCAAGACCGCGCACCTCAACCCGGCGCAATACGACATGTCGGCGGTATATGCCAATGCGATCACGCGCGAGACCAACATCAAGCAAATGAAGACGCGCGCGCCCAAGCTCTCCGGCGTGACCGAACGCCTCAAAGACATGGACCGCATGGGCGTGGACATTCAAGCGGTGTGCCCGGCGCCGTTCCAGTTTTTCTACTGGCCGGAAGCCGGCTACGGTGCCGAACTCGCGCGCGGCGTCAATGAGGGCATTGCCAAGATCGTCGCCGATACGCCGGATCGCTTCGTCGGCATGGGTTCGGTGCCGCTGCAAAACGCCGAACTGGCGATCAAGGAACTCAATCATTGCGTCGAGAACCTCGGCATGCGCGGCATCGAAATCTGCACCAACGTCAATGGCAAGAACCTGATGGATCCCAGTCTCGGGCTCGACAAGTTTTTTGCCCGCGTCGAAGAGCTGGGCGTTGTGGTGTTCATGCACCCGCTCGGTTTCAGCCACGCCGACCGCCTCACCGAGCATTACTTCAACAACGTGATCGGTAATCCGCTTGACTCCACCGTGGCGGTCAGTGACCTGATCTTCAGCGGTGTACTGGCGCGTTATCCCAAACTCAAGTTCATCGTGGCGCACGGTGGCGGTTACATCGCCCACTATTGGGCGCGCATGGATCACGCCTGGCGTGCACGCCCCGACTGCCGCACCATGATCAAGAAGCCACCGTCGTCCTATCTCGAAAAATTCTATTTCGATACCATCACCTTTGATCCGATGATGCTGGAACATTTGATCAAACGCTACGGTGCCGACCACGTGGTGCTCGGCACCGATTATCCGTACGACATGGGTGAAGAAAATCCGCTGGGCCTGATCGCACAAGTCAAGAAGCTGTCCGCCGCTGATCGCGCCCTGATCCAGGGGGGCAATGCAGCGCGGCTGCTCAAGATCAAGCCAACCTAGACACCGGCCCTCGGTGGACGTACTGTTCCGCTCTGCCGCAAGAATTGCCGGCCCGTCCATCCTCGGTGTAATGCTCAACGGCATGGGCCGCGACGGAGCCGACGCGATGCAAGAGATGCGTGAGGCCGGCGCGTACAACATCGCCCAGGATGAAGCGACCTGCGTAGTCTTCGGCATGCCGCGCGACGCCATCAACGCGGGCGGCGTGCATGAAGTGTTGCCCTTGCCTGCCATGGCCGCCCATCTCACCGCGAGACTGGGCGCGCACCGGGTGCGGGCGATTCGGGTACAGGGCAGGCAGCGCACAGCCCTGCCCTGCAAGGTTCGCACGCTTGGCCAGTGCGGTGGACCAGCGGCATGTTCTTCGCTCTTGGCCGCACTTCTTGTACCGCTCTTTGTACAATGGGGCCGTCATTGCCGTACCGCCACCGTACCGCCACACAACGACTAGCCGCCATTCCGGATGGACGCCATCACTCCCGTCGATCAGCGATTTACCCTGCCGCAGCTGTTGCACGCCTCACCGCGCGGACCGCTGCCTAGCTACGATCCGGCCGCACCAGTGCGCATTCTGTTTGTCGAGGACACTGAGCTCGACTACGAGTTGATGCTGCGCGCGCTCAAGGCAGCCAAGTTTCCGCTCAGTCCCGATTCAATTCGGGTCGAAGAAGAAACCGCCATGCGCAAGGCGCTCGGCAGCAGGGACGACTTGACGTCAGACAGCCTCCCGGATGGCGCGCCGTGGGATGTGGTGATTTCCGACTACCGCTTGCCGCGCTTCAATGCGCAGGCGGCGATGCGGCTGGTGCGCGCCAGCGGACGCGATATTCCTTTCCTTGTGGTCTCCGGCGCGGTGGGCGAAGACGTGGCCGTGCAACTGATGCACGACGGCGCCGACGACTATGTGATGAAACACAATCTGTCGCGCCTGCCGGCCGCCCTCGCGCTGGCGCTGCAGGCCGCTGCGGTGCGGCGCGAACACCGCGTAGCGGTTGAGAGCCTGCGGGTTTCCGAAGATTATTTCCGTACCCTCGTCGCGGCTGCGCCGGTGGCGATCGTGGCACTCGATGGCGAGGGCAGGATCACCCTGTTCAATCCCGCCGCAAACGCGCTGTTCGAGCAATTGCCCGCCCTTCTGGGAAGGCGCCCAGCGTTTGCCGTGCAGGACAGCAACGTCAAATTCGAGAATTTGCTGCGCGAGATGCGTTCCGGTGGAGCCTTCTCACAGCGGCCCGTTCAATGGACATTTCCCAGCGGCCGGCAGGCCCATCTACTTTTTTCGGCAGCGCCTCTGCATTTGCGTCGGGCAGACAACGAAGGCGCTGTGCTCTTTGCCGTGGACGTTACCGGTCAAAAGAAAGCCGAAGCCGCGCAACGTGAAAGCGAATCACGGGTCACGGCAATCTCGGACAATCTGCCGGGAGTGTTGTTTCGCATGGTGTTTGACAAAGCAAGTGGTGAGGCACGCTTGCCCTACATGAGCCCAGGCGCGGTCACTTTGTTTGGCATTGCGCCGGAAGAATTCACTGCCTCGCCGCAGCATTTCATGAACCTGTTTGACCTGGTCTCGCGCGACCAGATCCGCGATGCGGTAGCCACGTCACTCGCATCACGCGAGGCACTGCAAGGCGTGTGGCGCATCATGCGCCCCGATGGCGCGGAGCGCTGGATCCAGATTTCAGCTTCAGTGCAAGCGACCGCCAGTGGTGATCCCCTCTTTGACGGCGTCATCACCGACCTGTCAGCGCAAAAACAAGCCGAAGCGGAACTTACCCAATCACGTGAAGAGCTGCGCCGTCTCACCGCACACATGGAGTCGGTGCGCGAAGACGAGCGCCGCGCCGTTGCGCGGGAGATTCATGATGACATTGGCAGCATTCTGGCCGGCCTCAAGGCCGACGCTGCCTGGCTAAAAAAGCGCCTCGAAGATGATCCCGCTGCTGCCGCCAAGCTTACTGACATGAGCGCGTTGATCGATGGCACGGTGCAGTCCGCGAACCGCATCATATCGTCATTGCGCCCAGGCATCCTCGATTACGGCATCGGCCCGGCGCTCGATTGGCAGCTCAAGGATTTCGGCACGCGCATGGGTCTTGAAGTATCGTTCAGGACCAATCAGGACGAGGTGGCGATGGATTTGTTGCAATCGACCGCGCTGTTTCGCGTGTTGCAGGAGTCACTCACCAACATCGCCAAGCACGCACAGGCCTCACGCGTGGATGTCGAAATGTTTGCCAACAGCAGCAACGTCTCCCTGGAGATTCGTGACAATGGCTGCGGTTTTTCGGAAGCTGACCTCGCCAAGCCGGCTTCATTTGGTGTGCGCGGCATGATGGAGCGCGCCCGTGCACTGGGCGGCTGGCTCGACATTGCCGGTCACGAGCACGGCGGCACAACCTTGATGGTGTCGGTGCCGCGCCGGCATGCCGGGCTGTCGCGCGCAGTGGGGGCTGCGGGGACGACAGGTACTGTGGTCACTGCCGGCGACGCAGGAGTCGTGAGCGCAGCGCGCGATGGCCTGCCTGCCGCAGATGATCGCATTGGTCAAACCGCCTACGGGGCGGATGCATGATCCGCGTCATCATCGCCGATGACCATGCCGTGGTACGCAAAGGCATGCGCCTGATTGCCGGTGACCAGCCCGGCATCGAACTGTGCGGCGAGGCCGCCGACTACGGCGAACTGATGCATTTGTTGCGCAAGGGCGAGTGCGACGTGCTGCTGCTCGACATCGGCATGCCCGGCAAGAACGGCATCGACATTCTCAAGATCGTGCACGAGTCGTACCCTAAGATGCGCGTGCTGATCCTGTCGATGTATCCGGAAGACCAGTACGCCCTGCGCGCGCTCAAGGCTGGCGCGGCCGGCTATCTGACCAAGGACAGTGCGCCCGAGAGACTGGTAGAAGCAATCCAGACTGTAGCGCGTGGACGCCGCTTCATCACGCCCAGCGTGGCGGAGATGCTGGCGACCAATTTGGCGCAGGACACCGACCTTGCGCCGCATGAATTGCTGTCGGACCGCGAATTTCAAACCATGCGACTGATTGCCTCTGGCCAACAACTGTCGCAGATTGCCGAAACGCTCTCACTCAGTCCCAAGACCGTCAGCGTCTACCGCGCACGCCTGCTGGAGAAGACTGGCCTGCGCAACAATTCCGAGATCACCCACTACGCGATCAAGCGTGGATTGGTGGAGTGAGCGCCGTCACGATGCACGGCACACGCGATTCTTGCCGTTCGCCTTGGCTTCGTACATCGCGGCATCGGCGCGCGCAATGTGTTCGTCGCGGTTTTCACCCGGCCGGCCGAGCGCAACCCCGGCGCTGAAGGTAATGAGCACACGCTCGTTGTTGTGCAGGTAGAGACGTTTGGTCAGTTCGCGCTGCACGCGCGACATGACTTTTTCGGCCTCGTCAATGGGCGTTTCAGGCAACAGCAAGACAAACTCTTCACCACCAAAGCGCGCCACCACATCCGACGGCCGCACGGTCTCGCGCATAATCGTTGCCAAGTGCTGCAGGGCACCGTCGCCTGCATGGTGGCCGAGGCGGTCGTTCAGACTTTTAAAATTGTCAATATCGATCAAACCGACACACATCGGTGATCCGCTGCGCGTGCAGCGCGCTTCCTCGGCGGCATAAGCGTCATTCATGCCGCGCCGGTTGAGTACATTGGTGAGCGGGTCCACCTTCACCAGATTGGCTGTTACTTCCAGTTCATGCTCCAGATGGCGCACACGCTCTTCGCGCTGCTGCGCTTCCTGGCGCGTGCGCTCCAGTTCATCGCGCGTGCGCTGCATGTCCGCCTGCACGCCGCGCGTGTCGGACAACAGCCCCGACAGCACGCTCGACAACTGCGCGATGTCGTCTGCACCCTCGATCTGCACCGCGTATTGGCCGACCTTCTTTTGATAGTCGCCGGTTTTCTCGGTCATCGCACCCAAGCGGTCGATAAACATGGTGACCATGCTCTTGAGAGCGATCTTGGCCTCGTCAAGACTGTGCCGGATCGTGCCCTGGCGTACCGCGACTTCACGAAAGCTTTTTTCCGCTTCACGCAATGCGCCTGCGTCAACCGGATCGGCAAGCAAGGTCTGGGCGCGCTCCATTTGCGCTTTCATCCACGGATCGTCCCCCGCCAATTCAGCGGCGTTATCGAGCAGTATCTGCAAGAGCCCGCGCAGGCCACTGACGATTTCATCAACGGTTTCGCCACGCAATTCGAGGCGGATCCAGAATTGTTTGAGGTCTTGCGTCAGGCGGTTGACCTCTTTGACGGTAGCCGCCTCCCGGCAGGCCTGTGCGAGGCGCTGCGCGTGCGCTGCGAGATCGGGCGTATAGCCCATGCGTGCCACCACCGCCAGTTCCAGTGTTTGCGCCAGCAGTTCACGCAAGGCAATACCTGCTGCGAGATCGGTCTTGACCGGCTCCAGCGCGCCCGCGTTAACCGTTTCCATTGACACCTGCGGCAGGTCGCTCCAACTTTTAACCAGGAAGCTGACACGCTGCTGCAGTTTATGAACATCGCCGCCCGCACCGCCTAAGGCCTGCTCAAGCGCATCGCGCTTTTGCGTCGCGCTGACGCTGACGTGGCGGGCTTCCCATTGGCGCAACAGGCCACGCAGCAGATCCGCCCAGGTTTGGGCAGGCGTCCGCAAGGCATTGACGAGGCGCGCCAGCTCGGTTTCCACATCCTTCCAGGCCAGCTTGTTGATTGCAGCGTGCAACGAACGGGCGAGCGCTGCGCCGGTGGGCTGGTGCATCCACTCCTGGGCGAGGTTGCGCAGCAGCGTCACTGCCGGATGGGTTGATTCCGCACCAGAGATCTCGGCGTAGAGACTGGCGTAGTTGTCGGGTGTGGGCGCTAGGCGACGGGTGGCAAGCTGACGGATCACATCACGCGCGACCTCGCCGGGGTTGATGTTGCTGTGACTTCCTGATCGGCTCAGAACGGCGGACATAGGCGGGGCGCTCGGCGGAAACGGGATGGCCGGGATGGCCGTCAACCTGCGCAGATTACGGTGGCGGGGCAGTTTGCATTCGCGCGAACAGACCACTATTGGCTGATGTGATCCGCGTATTGCCGCTCTCAAGAGTTACCGGCACGGCACGCCGCTCTCAAGCTTTGGTCAAAGCTGCCGTAAAGCCCACTGTCCACCTTCATTCCCGATTCGCACTCGACACCTCGTCCAAGCATCCGGCCATACCATTGTGCAGGCGGCAATTGGGCGGGCGGGACGGCTGCGAGCTCCACTTCGCCTCAAGGAACACCGCCATGGAAATTCTCATCGTCAGCGACAGCGAATCCGAATTGGCCTGGCTTTCACACGCGGTCGGGCAATGCCATCTCGCCACCGTTCTGACCTTCACGCACCCTGCCCCTGCGCTCGACTGGTGCCTGCATCATGAGCCTGACCTGATACTGGTGGCGCACCTGATGCGCGCCACCGATGGACTCGAATTCATCCGCCGCTATCGCGCCAACCCGGCCAGCACTGAAGTGCCGGTGGTACTGATGCACGAAGCGGCGGCGGCGTTTGTACGCGGTGATGCGCTGCGCGCTGGTGCGACTGATTTCCTCACCCAGCCGGTCGACTTTCCCGAGCTGGTAGCGCGCATGGTCAACCTGCTGGCGCTGCGTTACGCACGCCGCCAGCTCAATACTCTGCGCGCGCGCAGCGGCATAGCGGCGGGCACTGCGGCCGGCGCCAACGCCCATGCCGGCGAGTTGCAGTTCGACGCACCGATACTGCACTCACGCGCACTGCATTGAGGAAAAGGAGCACACCATGACAGCCACACACGAGTTGGCCAATTGCGCCAAGTCGCAGTTTCTCTCCAGCATGAGCCACGACATCCGCACACCGCTCAATGGCGTGCTGGGCATGACCGAGCTGTTGCTCAATACTGCGCTGAGCGCGCAGCAGCGCCGCTATGCGCAAACCGTGTATGACTCCGGTGAGGCGCTGCTGGCCATCATCAACGACATCCTGGACTACTCGAAGATTGAAGCCGGCCGGCTCGAACTGCATGCACAGTCCTGTGCACTGGCCGCCCTGGTGGAGGAAGCCGCCGATCTGCTGGCACCACGCGCCCACCAAAAACGGCTGGAGCTGACTTGCCAGATCGATCCCGCCGTACCTGCAGTGGTCATGGCAGATGCCGCACGTCTGTCGCAAGTGCTGGTCAACCTGATCGGCAATGCCATCAAGTTCACTGCCAGTGGCGAGATCAATGTGCGTGTCACCTGCGAAGACGCCCACGCCGATGACGCCGGAAGCACCGCAGGCGCCGCAGACACCAACACGAGCCGCAGCACAGACGCCAACACTGGCAGTACCCTGCTAGCCGTTGCACCGCCGCGCCCGGTGCGCTTCAGTGTGACCGACAGCGGCATCGGCATCAGCACCGAGATGCAGCGGCATCTCACCCACGCCTTCGAGATGGGTGACACCACGGCATCGCGCCGTTTGGGCGGTGCCGGTTTGGGGCTCATCATCTGCCAGCGTCTGCTGGGCATGATGGGCGGGCACCTCGAGATGCGCAGCACTGCGGGATGCGGCTCCTCCTTCAGTTTCGCGATTGCCCTGCCCGCGGTCAATCCGGACGCACAGACGCACGATGCGGCTCTGCTGGCGCCACGCAGCGCCGCCGCTGGCGCACTCGCTGGCCAGCGTGTGCTGATCGTGGACGACAACGCAACCAATCGCGGCATCATGGTCGGCCAGTTGCACCGCTGGGGAGCGGGCTGCGCCGCCGCGAGTGATGCCTACCAAGCCCTCGACATGCTGCGCGCCGCCCAATGCGCAGGCCAGCCATTTGCCGCCACCTTGATCGACATGAAGATGCCGGGCATGTCCGGTGTTGAACTGGCCGAAACCCTGCAGCGCGATGACCACTTCGCTGCCCTGCCGCGCTTGATGCTGACCTCGATTTCCGCGCCGGGCGAAATTGCGCGTGCACGCGCGGCCGGTGTATCGGTGTGGCTGGAAAAGCCGGTACGCGCCAGCGAGCTGTACAAGGCACTCGCCAGCGCGCTGACCGCGCCGGGTGCGGCTGCGGGGGCAGTTGCATCAGCCTTACCGCCGGCGGCAAGACTGCGCGGCAGCATCCTGCTGGTAGAGGACAACCCGGTCAATCGAGAAATTGCCATTGCGATGCTCGACAGCACGGCCTGCCGTGTGGCGATTGCAGAAAATGGCCGCCAGGCCCTCGCACAGTTGGCCGATCAAGCCGTCGATCTGGTGCTGATGGATTGCCAGATGCCCGAAATGGATGGCTTTGAGGCGGTCAGGCTGATCCGTGCAAGCCCGAGCTGCGGCCCCGGTGTGCTCGCCGTACCCAGTGACGTGCCGGTGATTGCACTCACGGCGAATGCAATGGCGGGCGACCGTGAGCGCTGTCTGGCTGCTGGCTTTGACGGCTATCTTGCCAAGCCCTATGCCGAAGCCGCACTGCACGCAATGCTCCGGCAATGGCTGCCGGTGACTGCTCAGGATGGGGATCACCGTGATGGCGCGCAGCAAAGTGAAGCAGCGGCACCAAATGCGATGGCCAGCATCGCCGCGAGAGACCCCAGGAGAGAGCCAGTCAGCGCCCGAACGGACTTCGCCGCAGCGACTCCCGGACGCGTGACTGGCGCCACAGTGCTCGACCCTCACACTTTGCAACGGCTCCTGGCGCTTGAACGCAATGGCACGCGCGGTCTGATCCCGCGTCTCGCCCGCACCTTCCTCGACAGCACCCCGGCCTTGTTCGAACAGTTGCGCGCTGCACTCGAAGGCGGGCACCTGGACGACGCACGCAACGCCGCCCACACCCTCAAGACCAGCCACGCCAATCTCGGTGCGCTGGAGATGAGCGCACTGTGTGCCCGCATTGAAGCACATGCCCACGGTCATCAGCCCACTGCCGCCCTTGCCTGCCTGCCCGAAGCCGAAGACCAATACGCACGCGTGATGGATGCAGTGACGGCGCTCGCCATACCGCCTGGCAGCCCGGCCAGTGCGCAAATAGTTGCCCTGTCTTCCCGTGTCACGCAGTCCCCGTTGTAACTGGAGGCATCATGAACCATACTGCCCAACAAGACACTATTCTTCTGGTCGATGACGATCCGGTCGCCCGTTTATTGACCGCCACAGTACTCGAACAGCATGCCTTCCGGGTGCTACAGGCCGGCAGCGGGTGCGAAGCCCTGACCATGTTTGCAGCCCATCACTGCGACTGTGTACTGCTCGATGCCTTGATGCCGGGCATGAACGGCTTCGACGCCTGCGTGGCCCTGCGCAAGCAGCCGCTGGGAGCCAACGTGCCGGTACTGATGCTCACCGGCCTGGACGATGAAGGCTCGATTGCGCGCGCCTATGAAGCCGGCGCCACCGATTTCTTCGTCAAGTCCTCGCAGTGGACGCTGCTGGCACAGCGCGCACGCTACCTGCTACGTGCAGCGCGCATGCGCGCCGAACTCGAACAGAGCCGCTCCAAGCTGGCGCGCGCACAACGCATTGCCCGCCTTGGCAGTTGGGAGTGGAACCTTGGCGACAACACCGTCACCGCCTCTGACATCTGCTTTGCCATGGCCGGCCTCAGTAACAGCGGCGCGCCGCTGTCGTCGCAACAATTTTTCGAGTTCATTCATCCGGCTGATGCGCCTCAGTTCAATGGTGCGGCGGAACGCCTCAAGGCCGGCCCCGGCGAATTTGACATTGAAGTGCGTGCACTCAACCCGCAAGGCACAGAATTCTTCGTGCACATCGAAGCCGAGACCGAGTCCGATGCCAACGGCAAGACTGTCAGCATTGCCGGCACGACACAGGACATCACCCAGCGCAAACGTGCCGAAGCACAAATTTTGTCGCTGGCCAACTATGACAGCCTCACAGGCCTGCCGAACCGCCGCTTGTTTCAAGAGGCGCTGACAGGCGAGATCGACGCAGCAGCGCGTAAAAGCACCCGCCTCGCAGCTCTGTTCGTTGATCTCGACCGTTTCAAAAATGTCAACGACACCCAAGGCCACGGCGCCGGTGATGCGCTGCTGCGTGAAGTCGCCGAGCGCTTGTCACAGTGTGTACGCTGGCGCGAGGGCAGCCGCGACATCGTGGCACGCATCGGCGGTGACGAATTTGTCATTCTGCTGACGGCCATCAACGAGCCGCATCAGCCGCAGAGCATCGCCGAGCGCATGCTCGAAGCACTGCGCAAGCCGTTTAACATCAACGGTCACGAAAACATCATCAGCGCCAGCATTGGCATCGCACGCTACCCGGAAGATGGCAGCGACGCCGAAGCACTGATGCGCAACGCGGACGCCGCGATGTATTCGGTCAAGGCACAGGGCCGCAATGCCATGCGCAGCTACACGCCCGAACTCAATGTCGCCGACCGCCAGCGCTGGGAAATGGAAAAGGATCTGCACAAGGCGCAGGAGCGCAATGAACTGGTGCTGCACTATCAGCCGCAGATCGATGCGCAGACTGGGGGCATCGTCGGCGCCGAAGCCCTCATGCGCTGGAATCGCGGCGGCAAGCTGGTGCCACCCGGCGTCTTCATCCCGATTGCCGAAGAGACCGGTGTCATCGCGGCAATGGGCGAATGGGCGCTCACCTGTGCAGCGCGCCAGGCCGCAGCGTGGCTGGCACAGGGCCTGCCACCAGTACGCGTGGCGGTCAACATCCCCGGCTCGCATTTCCAGCGGCCCGGCTTTGTGGAAATGATTCAGTCAACCCTAAGCGACGCGCGTCTGTCTGCGCACCTGCTTGAACTTGAAATCACCGAGACCATGCTGATGCAGGATGTATCTTCGACCATCGCCAGCCTCAAACAGTTGAAAAAACTGGGCGTGCACTTGTCAATTGATGACTTCGGCACAGGATACTCGTCGTTCGCCTATCTCAAGCGTTTCGACATCCATCAGCTCAAGATCGACAAGTCTTTCGTCGCCGACATGAATGAAGACAACGACAACGAGATCATCACGGCGGCCATCATCGCGATGGGCCGCACCCTCAAACTGGAGCTGGTGGCCGAGGGCGTGGAGACGCGCGAGCAAATGCTGCTGCTGCAACGCCACGGCTGCCATTTGATGCAGGGTTATTACTTCAGCAAGCCAGTACCAGTGCCCCAACTTACTGAGCTGCTCGTCAGTCTTGCGGCAGGCCGCTTGCCGGAGCACTGGAATATTGCCTTGCCCAAGTCCGCAGGCGCGCGTGTGATTCCGTTGATGCAGACCGGGCGCATCGCACAAGTGGCCTGAACTTGAAACAGCGTCAGCGCAAATAGTCAAACAGGCTGAGCTTGGCGATCTTTGCGAACGTTTGCTGGTTGGCGTCGATCATGGTTTGCTGGCGCGCGACATCCGACGCCGCTGCCGCATAGTCAAGGTCTTGCAGCTCCGATAAGCGCCGCTGATGCTCGATGCCGGTGGCGCTGGTGATGTCCTGGAGGCGCGCAATCTCGGCCTGACGCGCGCCGATGCTGGTGCGCGCGCTGAGCGCGGTGTCGAGGGCGCGGTCAAGATTGAGCAGCGCACCGGTGATTTGATTGGTGCTACGCGCGAGGCCCGCGCTGTTCAACGTCGGCGTCTGCAAGGCGTTGATCGCCTGCGTCAGCGTGGCGAACACGTTCTGGTGTTTGCTCGGATCGAGCGTGAAGCTGTCGCCCGCAGCCGGCGCGCCCGAGATGGCCATCTGCATACCCGCGACGGAGATGGCGTTGCCGCTCGCGTAGGCGTTGCCGGAGGACACGGTGCTGCCCGAGGTCACATCGACCACGTCATAAGTTGCGGCTGCCGTGAATGCAATGCGGTACTGGTGGCCGGTGAGTGCAGCGGGGTTGACCACGCGGCCCGGATCAACAATACCGTCACCGGTGTTGCCCGCTGCCGCGTTAACGGAGAACACGCCATTGCCGTCCGGTACACGCATGAAAGTGCTGGCACCGTTGACCGACACGGCGAGTTGGCGCTGCGGTGCGACTTCAACCTGCCGCTCGCCGTCATCGCCCGCGTAGCTTGCGCCAGTGGCAGTCAATGCAAACGGTGCACCAGATTCGTTGAAGCCGGCAAACAGATACGCACCAGCGCCATCGCGGCTGTTGGCAATGCCGAGCAATTGGCCGCGCAGGTTGTCAAGCTGGGTGGCAACGGTGCGGTGGTCAGCGTCATTCAGACTGCCGCTATTGGCTGCAATCAACGCCTGACGCGCTTCCTGCAAGCCGTCGCCGAATGCGCCGAGTGAAACCTCGCTCTGATTAAGCGTGGCGAGTGCGGCGGTCTGATTGTCAGCGTGGCGCTGATTGAAGGCAATCGCCGCGCTGGCGTGCAGCACAGCGGACGACGCCACCGGATCATCCGACGGCGTGAGGATGCGCCGGCCTGTCGCGATTTGCTGGCGCGTGTGGGACATATCGCTGTATTGCGCCGAGATCGAGGCGCTGCCTTGCGCAAATATTTGTTGGGTGCTGATTCGCATGATGATGAAGTTGTATGTAGTGGCAGCGTTCGCTTCTGATCTCGTCCTAGCGGGTGCAAGCGCCGGTACACATGCCGCGCCGCTCAGCGCATGATCGCGAGAATCTCGTTGAACAAGGTATTGGCAGTGGCGATCACCTTGCCCGCCGCCTGATAAGCCTGCTGGTACTTGAGCAAGGCGGCGGCCTCTTCATCGAGATTGACGCCTGATACCGACTGCTGCGCAGCTTCGGCCTGCACCGCCACAGCCGCCTGCGCTTTGGCTTCGGTGATGGCGCCGTGGGTCTCGACGCCAATGCCGGTCACGATCTGTGCGTAGACATCCTGCACGCTGGCGGTGCCGCCATCGAGAAGCTTGGTTTGGCCCAGGCGTGCCAGCGCAAGCAGATTGGCGTTGTCGCCACTGCCCCCGGTGTTCGGCACGACGGTAAACACGTCGCCCGCTGCCGGTGTGCCGCCGAAGGTCGCGCTCCAGCCGTTGTAGCCCAGCGTCATGCCTGGCGTAAACGCCAGTCCGGATGGATTTCCCGTCCCGGTGCCCGACACGCCGAAAACGCCAGGCGCGGTGAAGGTGATGGTCACCGGCTGCCTGAGGTTGACACCCGGCGGCGGCGTCACCCCGCTCACAGCCAGGGTCGCCATGCTGGTGTTGGCACCTGCCGCCGCACCACGCATGGGCAACCCAGTGGCCACCGCCGCAGTATCGGTCAGCAGCGTAGTCAGGTTACGTGCGGCGCCGCGCACCGCCTGCATGACAAAGCTGTCACCCGCAGCGGGCGCGCCCGCTGCGAGCGATATGCTGACGCCGTCGATGGTCTGCGGCAGCACGGCAAACACTTGCGCATTGCTGTCAGACAGGCGAGTGACCGTGTAGTTGGCACCGTCGTATTGCACCCGGTAGTCGCTCGCCTTCAGAGCGTTGGCGTTGCTGATGCTGGCAGCAAGCTGTGCCGTGCCCGCGTTGCCGCTGTTGGCCAGCACCTGCGGACCGGCGCCAGTGGAAAAAAATGCCGCCCCCAACACGCCATTGCGATCCTGCCCCGCCATATGCTGGGCATTGAAGTTCGCGGCGAGAGTGGCGGCACTGCGGCCCAGCGCGTTTTCCACACCATCGAGCACGCCGTTGCGAAACGCCAGCAGACCGCCAAGTGCTCCGCCAGAAAGATCACTCTCGCGCATGGCACGAAAGCCCGCGCCGGCGTTGATGCCCACCGTGATGTTGGCGGCATTGGCTGCGTCGCCCTGCGCCGCAATCGCGAAGCCTTGCGTACCCATCACCAGGCCTTGGCCATTGGGCAAAAACACGTTGAGCGTGCCATCTGCCAACGGGACCACGTTGATGCGCAACTGCGCCCCAAGGTCTCGCAACTGCGCATCGCGCTGGTCGAGCAGGTCATTGGGCGCGTGACCCGCTCCTTGCATGGTGCGGATGCGGTCGTTGAGTTGGGCAATCGAACCCGCCCTGCTGTTGATCTCGCTCACCGTCACGCCGATGCCGTCATTCACTTGCTCGCGCAAACCCGCGAGCGAATCGGCAAGGCCCCGGTAACGGCCGGCCAGCACCTGCGCGCTCGACAAAAGTTGCTGGCGCGATGGAGTGTTGCCTGGCTGGTTGGCCAGCCCATTGACGCTCGCAAAAAACTCGTTCATCGCCGGAGTGAGACCGGTCGATGGATCAGAAAGCAAGTTGTCAATGTTGGACAAATGGTCGCGCAGCGTGTCCAGATGCGCAGCTTGCGTACCCGCTTCGCGCAGTTGCGTCACCAAAAAATCGCTGTAGGAGCGGCGCACCGTTTCAATCGTTGCACCCTGCCCGAAGTAACCGGCACCGGTGAATTGCGGCGATGCCGTGGTCTGCACACTGTTCTGGCGGCTGTAGCCCGGTGTCGCCGCGTTGCTGATGTTGTGCGACGTGGCCGCGAGGCCAGCCTGCGCAACATTGAGGGCAGAGACGCCGATGCCAAAGATTGACGAACTCATGGCGTCAGGTCACCAAATTGGTGCATGCATCTCGCAGTGCAAATAGGGTTTGGCTCCGTGGGCGCGGTGTCTGCGCAAATGGTTTGAGCGTTCACGGTGTCTACGATCATGCGGTGGCACGCACGGTTTGCTCGATCACGCGCGTGAGCTTGGCGGCGTATAGTGGGTCGGTCGCATAGCCCGCCGTTTGCAAACTGCGCGCAAACACCGAGGCGTCGGCGCCGGCATTGCGCGCCGCCGCGTAACGCGGGTTGTTGTTGATCAGACGTGCATAGTCGGCGAAGCTGTCGGCGTAAGACGAATAGGCGCGGAAGGTCTCAGTGGTCTTGCGTGCCACGCCGTTGACAAATTCAGTGGTCACCGCCTTCACCGTCGGCCCGCTCCAACTGCCCCCGGCCTTGATGCCAAACAGGTTGTGGCTGCTGCTGCCGTCTGGCTGACGAATCTCGCGCCGCCCCCAGCCCGACTCAAGCGCCGCCTGACCAAGGATGAACTGGGCTGGCATACCGGTCGATTGCTCGGCCGACTTCGCGCTCTCCCACATGCGCTGCACGAATTCGTGCGGTGCCGCCGTACTTGGCGGCCTTGACCCTCTGCTACCTTCGCCACCCTCGCTGCGTTCGGCGCGTTGCGCATCAGCCGTAAGCGCCTTGAGCTTTTCGACCGTCGACATGGCGCCAGTGCTCGCGCGAGCCGGCGTGGCGCCGGGCTGCGGCCCGCTGCGCGCTTCCACCTGCCGCACGATCATGTCGGCCAAGCCTACGCCTTTATTCGCCAGCTTTTGCGCAATCTGCATGTCATACATGCCGGTGAAGCTGCGCGTCGATTCGCTGTCGAGCACGCCCTCTTTGGGCAGACTTTCGCGCATGCTCTTGAGCAGCATGTTCATGAATACGGCTTCGAACTGGCCCGCCGCCTGACGCAATGCTTTGCCCTGCGCTTCGCCGCCGCCATCGCGCGACTTGCGCTTCAGTTCGTTGAGACTGGCCGGATCGAGTGCGAAGCGCGTACCGGGCGCCGCGCCTGCGGCTGGCGCAGAGAATGCAGACAGAGCTATGCTGGCATCCACGCGCGCATCCATGTCAGATGATCTCCAGCTCGGCACGCAGCGCACCCGAAGACTTCAAGGCCTGCAAGATGGCCAGCAAGTCCTGCGGCGTGGCGCCGAGTGAATTGAGCGCCTTGACCACGTCGGCCAGCTTGACCCCGGCGTCCAGCAGCACCATCTTGCCGCCGTCCTGCTTGATCTGGATGTCGGCACGCTCCGACACCACCGTCTGGCCAGTCTGCGAAAGCGCCGAAGGCTGGCTGATCACCGGCGTTGAATTGACCGTCACCGAGAGATTGCCGTGCGCCACCGCACAAGCATCGAGTGTGACGGACTGATTCATTACTATCGAGCCGGTGCGCGCATTGACGATCACCTTGGCTGCTGCTGTGACGACATTGACATTGAGATTTTCGAGGCGCGCCATAAAGCCGACGCGCTCGTCGGAGGGAACGGGCGCGCGCACCTGGATCACCCGCGCGTCAAGCGCCTGCGCAGTGCCGTCGCCCAGATTCGCATTGATCGCTTCAACCATGCGCCGCGCGGTGCCGAAGTCCTGCGCATGCAGTTCGAGGCGCAGCACATCGCCCAGCGCAAACGAGGTCGCCACCGCACGCTCAACTGTCGCGCCGCCGGGGATGCGGCCCGCAGCCAAATGATTGATCTGCGCCTTGCTGCCGGCCGCCGACTCGCCCGCGCCGGCCACCACGATGTTGCCCTGCGCCAGGCCGTAGACTTGGCCATCCGCTCCCTTGAGCGGTGTGAGCAGCAGCGTGCCGCCACGTAACGACTTGGCGTTGCCCATCGACGACACCGTGACATCAAGTTGCTGCCCCGGCTGTGCGAACGCAGCCAGCTGCGCCGTCACCATCACCGCCGCAACGTTTTTCAATTGCAGGTTGCTGCCGGGCGGCAGATTGATGCCGAGCTGGCCGAGCATGGTGGTCAGGCTCTGCACGGTGAATGGCGTTTGCGTGGTCTGGTCCCCGCTGCCGTCGAGGCCCACGACGATGCCGTAGCCGAGCAACTGGTTGCTGCGCACGCCCTGTACGCTGGCAAGGTCCTTGATGCGCTCGGCGCGCGCTTGCGAGATACCGAGCATGAGCATGGCGCAGAGCACCAGGATCGATGCCAGCCACTTGAGCATTTTGGCAATGCCGATTTGTTCTGGTGTGGGCAGCAGCATGATCAAAACGGCAGGAAGGAGAGAAAGAAACGTCCGAGCCAGCCCAGCACCTGCGCCTCATCCACAGCGCCTTGACCACGCAGCTCGATGCGCGCGTCTGCCACTTGTGCAGAGCTGACCACATTGCCGGCCAAAATCGTCACCGGATTGACCACGCCGGAAAAGCGGATGGTCTCAACCTGCTGGTTATTGCCGATCTGCTTTTCGCCCGACACCACCATGTTGCCGTTGGGCAGCACGTCAATTACCGTCACGGTGATGGTGCCGGTGAACGAGTTGTCGCTGGCGGTGCTGCCTTTGCCGTCAAACTTGTTGGACGAGCCGCCCGCCACACCGATGCCGTTGAGTCCCTGAAAAATACCGATCGGCAATTGAATGTTGGTAGGGTCCGTCGCCACGCTGCCGACCTTGCTGGTGCTGGTATTTTTCTGCTGGCTGGCGCTGAATTTTTCACTGATGTTGATGGTGAGAATGTCGCCCACAAAGCGCGGACGCGGATCTTCAAAAATGGGGCGGTAAGCAGCCGCCTGATAGATGGCGCCATTGGCCACGGCCATTCGCGGTGGCGGTGCCGCTTTGGCAGTGGTTGGCTCCTGCACCGCGACGCGCGGCAGCGGCGTGCAGGCTATCGCAAAATACGCGAGTGACACAATCAACACTACCGGCAGCGCCACATCATGCAGCCATTGCCAGAGTGCAGAGTGGCGCGTCATGATTGAATGAGGTCTCAATTGAATCGCTCCTAGAGTTGCGACAGGCGCTGCAACATCTGGTCTGAGGTTTGGATCGCCTTTGAATTGATCTCGTAGGCGCGTTGGGTCTGGATCATTGATACCAATTCTTCGACGACGTTGACATTTGAGGTTTCGACATAGCCCTGATTAAGTACGCCGGTACCGTTAAGCCCTGGTGCGCTGGTCTGCGGCGTACCCGACGCGGCAGATTCGAGATAGATATTCTGCCCGTGCGCGGCGAGGCCGGCTGGATTGATGAAGTTGGCCAGTTGCAGCGTGCCGATGGTCTGCGGCGCAGCGCTGCCGGGCACCGTCACGCTGACAGTGCCGTCCTGCCCTACCGCCACGTTGAGTGCGTTGGCGGGAATCGTGATCGCGGGCTGCACGTGAAAACCGTTCGAAGTGGAGAGCACGCCCTGGCTATCGCGGTGAAAGCTGCCATCACGCGTGTAACCCACCGTGCCGTCAGGCATTTGCACCTGGAAAAATCCCTGGCCGTTGATCGCGAGGTCCAGATTGTTGCCGGTCGCTTGCAGATTGCCCTGGGTGAACATGCGTGCGGTCGCCACCGGGCGCACCCCCGTGCCCAGTTGCAAGCCGGTGGGCACCTGACTGGTTTGTGATGACTGGGTGCCGGGCTGACGCACGGTTTGATAGAGCAAGTCCTCAAACACCGCGCGTGAGCGCTTGAAGCCGTTGGTGCTCACGTTGGCAAGGTTGTTGGAGATGACATCGAGCTGGGTCTGCTGCGAGTCCAGCCCGGTTTTGGAAATCCACAGGGAGCGAATCATGTTTCTGTCTCCATTCTTGACGCTTCAGCCGTCATTTCACGTGCAGCCGGGGCATCAGCCGTTGACGGCAAGCAATTGTGTGGCCTTGCGTGCATTGCCTTCGGCTGCCTGCAAGAGTTTCATTTGGGTATCAAACTGTCGCGCCAGGCTGATCATGCCGACCATGGCTTCGACCGCGTTGACATTGCTGCCTTCAACTGCGCCACCGGCCACGCGCACGCGCGGGTCGGCATCGGATGAACCGCCATTACGCATGCGAAACAGCCCATCGCCGCTGCGTGTGAGCGCATTGGCCTCGGGGTTCACGAGCTTGAGGCGGCCCAGTGAAATCACACTCTTTTTGTTCGCGGCAGAAACGGCCGAGAGTGTGCCGTCGGCAGCTACCTCGACGCGATGGCCGGCCGGCACGGTAATTGGCCCGCCATCGCCCAGTACCGCCTGACCGCTCGATGTTTGCAGCGTACCCTGCTCGCTCAAATCAAACACGCCATTGCGCGTATAGCCCTCGGTGCCGTCGAGCGCCTGCACCGCAAACCAGCCCGCACCCTGCACTGCCATGTCGAGCGGGCGCCCGGTGGTCTGGATCGTGCCTGGCGAAAAATCAGAGCCGGTGGTGGACTCAACCGCGAAAGCGCGCGTTGGCAGCCCAGGCCCGGTGACGGGCGCGACGCGAAACGCCGTGGTGGTGGCGCGATAACCATTTGTATTGACGTTGGCCAGATTGTTGGCGAGCACATCCTGCCGCTGCATCAGGGTTTTGGCACCAGTCATGGCGGTGTAGATCATGCGGTCCATAGTGGCGATCCTTGCGCGCAGGTGAGGATGAGAACGGCAGCGGTGATCAGGATGGTGTGCAGAACGGTCTCAGCGCCACATCAACGCAGATTGACCAGCGTCTGCAATACCGAGTCTTGCGTCTTGATGGTCTGCGCGTTGGCCTGGTAGACGCGTTGCGCGGTGATCATGTCTACCAGTTCCGCTGTGAGATCGACGTTGGAATCCTCGAGTGCACCCGAGTGCAGCACGCCAAGGTTGCCGGTGTCGGGTGCGCCGGTAAGGGCCGGACCTGAATCTGGCGCTTCACCCCATTGATTGGCACCCAGCGAGCGCAGCCCTTGCGGATTGGTGAAGGACACCAGCGCCACCTGCCCCTGGGCACGGGTCTGCCCGTTTGAGTAACGCCCTTGGACGATGCCGTCGCTGCCGACCGAGTAGCCGGTGATCTTGCCCGCCGCATAGCCATCCTGCGAGAGCGTGTTCACGCCAAAATTGCTGCCAAATTGCGTGCTGCCCTTCATCTCAAGGCTGATCGATATCGGTGCCGCTCCGGTTGTGACGGGCAGCGTCAACGCGAACGGCGAGCCACTCGATAATGCGCCGCTGGTCGTGAAGGTCAACGACCCTACCGCGCCCGTACCCACTTGCGTGCCGTTGTTGCCGGCGAAGGCGTCCCAGCTATTGGCCGCCGTTTTGACGAAATACAACGACATGATGTGCGAGTTACCCAGTGAGTCATAGACTGACATCGAGGTGGCACCGTGGTAGGTGGCCGGATCGTTGATGTTGAATCCCGCCGACGGCAATGCAGTCACACGCGAGTCCAGATTGACGCCTGCCGTTGCTTGCGTACTGGCTAATGGCACCAAATCGGCCGCCGATACCTGCAGCTTGACCGGTGTGGCAGTGGTCACCGTGCCTCCCGGCGTGGCGGGAAATCCGGTCAGATTCTGGCCCGCCGCATTGACGATGTAGCCGCTTTTGTCGAGCGAAAACTGGCCGTTGCGCGTGTAAGTCACGCTGCCATTGGTATCCATGCGAAAAAAACCCGCTCCATTGATGGCCAGATCGAGCGGGTTGCTGGTGACCGAAATATTGCCCTGCCCAAAGGTTTGACGCACTGCGCTCACCGCGGTGCCGATGCCGACACTGGTGCCCGAAGACCCGCCTGCGGAACTGGCAAACACATCGGAAAATTGCGCTTCACTGCCCTTGTAACCGATGGTGTTCGAATTGGAAATGTTGTTGCCAATCACGTCGAGATTTTTGGCGGCGGCGTTAAGACCGCTCAAGCCTTGCTGGAAACTCATGTGCTGCTCCCTTAGAAAAGTTGGCGAATCTGGTTCATTTGCACCGTGCCGCCGCCGTGCAGTTGCAGGCCGGTGCCGCTGGCACCCACCGTGCCGGGCGTGACGCCCTCGATGCGCAAGGCAGCGAGTGACGCAGCGGCAGTGCTCTTGCCGCCTGCCAGTGCGCTGACGCTGAAGGTATAGGCCCCCTGCGTGGCTGCCGCTCCCGCGTCGGTCTTGCCGTCCCAGGCAAAGCTGTGGATTCCCGCCGTCATGGCACCGAGCGACGCCTGATGCACCACCTGACCGGCTGGGGAAGTAATCGTGACCTTGACATCGTCGGCGGGCGACGTGAGATCAAATCCGCCGGCAGCCCCGGTCGCCGTCAGTTCAATCGATTTGCCTTCCACCAGCGCCGTATGCCCCAGCAGTGCCATTGCTTGCAGCGACTGTGCTGCGTCCGTGTTGCCCAACAGTTTTTGCACCGTCTCGTTGAGCTGGGCAATGCCCTTGACCGTATCGATTTGCGCAATTTGGCTGGTGACTTGCGCGTTGTCCATCGGGTTGAGCGGATCCTGGTTTTTCATCTGCGCAACCAGCAAGGTCATGAAACGATCCTGGCTTGCACTGGATGCAGAAGTTGCGTTACCTGGGTTACCAGTGCCGCCACTGGCCAGCGTGGCGAACGGATTGGCACTGGCGCCGGCCTGTGTGGAAGAAATGGCGGTGGTACTCATGGCAATACTCCGTAATCTAGCTGCCTAGTTGCAGCGTTTTTTGCAGCAGGGTCTTTGCGGTATTCATGACTTCAATGTTTGACTCATACGAGCGCGCAGCAGAAATCATGTTGACCATCTCTTCAGCAGCGCTCACATTGGGCATGTTGACGTAGCCTTCGGGGTCCGCCATCGGATGCTTGGGGTCGTGTACACGGCGCGGCGCTGAGCTGTCGGTGATGACGTCACGTACCCGCACAGACTGCGCGCCGCCGTTGGCCCCCATGCCACCATCTGTGGTGGCGCCGCCAGCGGTATCGAGGCCGACCGCTTCAAACACCACCTGGCGTGCGCGATAGGCCTGGCCATCCGGCCCGGCGACGCTGTCGGCATTGGCCAGATTGCTCGCCACCACATTGAGGCGCTGGCCTTGTGCCACCGCGCCACTGCCGGCAATTCTGAATGCATTGAAAAGTGACATGGCCCAATAGTCTCCGCTCAACCCTGAATCGCGCTCAAGATCGTCTTGATCTGGCCGTTAAGAAACTTGAGCGAGGCTTCATAGCGCACCGCGTTATCGGCGAAACGCGCACGCTCAGAGTCCATCTCGACGCTGTTCCCGTCAATCGATCCCTGCGCAGGAGTGCGGAATGCCAGCAGTGCGGACGTGGAGGACGCATTGCCGCCGATGTGGCCAGGCGCGCTGGCTGCGAGGCCGCGGCCAGCAGGTCCCGATCCGCCGCGCGCGGCATCTTCAAGCGCGCGGCCGAAATCGAAATCGGCAGCCTTGAAACCGGGCGTGTCAGCGTTGGCAATATTGGCCGCAAGCACCTGCTGGCGCTCGGCGCGCAAGCGCAGCGCGGCACCGTTGAACTGCAGTGATTGGTCCAGCATTCCGATCATGGCGTGCTCTCCTGTGTTGCCGGTGTTCCCAGTGTTGCCCGCGCTGCTTGCATTGCCTGCCTGAGCTGCCTGCCTGAGCTGCCTGACTGTGTTGCCAGCCTGGCGACCCTTTCTTCAGCGCAGGATGATTGGAGCAAACGCAGCCTTCGCGCCATCTGCAAAACAACACGGCAATTCCCTGCCTGATCGCACACTCTCATCCGATCACGGAGCGTATCGTGGAGAACTCTTGGAGAACGTTTCCTGCCCGCTGGAGAATGGCCATGAATCCACGCAACCCTGTCCCGCTCTGGTTTGCCCAAGGCCTGGTGATTGCCGCCATGTTTGTGTGTGCCGCACCACTGAAAGCGCGCTCGGCACCCGCGCAGAGCGCAGGCCCGGCCGCGTCGATCAAGCTCTATCTGGAGCAGGCCACTACCGGCTTGCCGGGCCGGGTCGAGGTCAGCGTTGGCGCGCTGGACGAGCGCATGCGCCTGGCACCCTGCGCACGGGTCGAGCCTTATGTGCCCCAAGGCGCGCGCTTGTGGGGGCGCGGCTCAATTGGTCTCAAGTGCCTGGACGCCGCTGGATGGAATGTGTTTCTGCCCATCGATGTCAAGGTGTTTGCGCGTGCCCTTGTGGCGGCGCGCGTACTGCAACCGGGGGACACTGCGGGCGCGCTCGACGTACGCGAAGAGGAAGTCGACCTTACGCGCCAGAGCGGCGTGGTGGTTACCCATGCCACACAGATAGACGGCAAAACGGCAGCACACAT
This sequence comes from Burkholderiales bacterium, assembly GCA_031387185.1. GTDB lineage: Bacteria > Pseudomonadota > Gammaproteobacteria > Burkholderiales > JAEUOS01 > CANJDH01. Next base: position 11,391 of record JANNCZ010000565.1, on the reverse strand, counting down.
GATTGGCAACGGCCAGGTGTTGCGTCAGGAATCCTTCCGCGCGCCGCCCGCAGTGGGCGCAGGCGACACCGTACAACTGGTGTTCAACGGCGCCGGATTCGTCATCGTCTCGGATGGCCGTGCGCTCGCCAACGCCGCTGACGGCCAGCCGGTGCGCGTCCAGACCAATTCTGGCCGTGTGGTGCAAGGCATTGCGCGTGCTGGCCGCGTGGTCGATATGAAATAGTCGAACCGGCGCGCGCCCGCCGCACCGCACAAAAATTTGTATGCGCCCATCACAAACACACTTCAATTAATTGGAAAAATAATTCAAGATTGCGCACGGACTGCCGTTAGAGAGGGCAAACCATCTGCGGCCCACGCAAGGCTGCGGCTTTGCCACCCAGGAGATCCACCATGAAAATCAATGGTCTGACTGACACCAACCGGCTTGACGCTTTGCGTCCCGCACCCGCCAAGGGCGGTGCCAAGGACGTAAACCACGGCGCAACTACGGGTGAAGCAGCACGAACAACGCCGGGCGCACTGGCCGGCGCGACAGTAGCCGGCCTGCAAGCCGCTCCCAGAGCGGCTCCTGGCCCGGTGACGGTCTCCGTGCCGGACGTGCGGCCATTCGACGCAGCCAAAGTCGAACGCATCAAGGACGCGATCCGCAATGGCGAATTTCAGGTTGATTCGGCGATGGTGGCCCATAAGCTTCTGACCAGCGTCAACGAACTGGTTGGCCGTGCCCATTGACGACGCATTGATGGCTGCGTGACCGCGTGATTGCATTGCGCCCGCCCAGACTTGACACTGCCGCCGCGCTTGATGCACTAGCGGCAGAGTTGGCCTTGCTGCGCCAGATGCACGCGCTCCTGAACGATGAAGAACGTGTGCTCGCGCTGCAAGCGGCCAGCGATGCGGAGACCGCCAGCCACGCCATTGAAGCGCTGGCGCTGCGCCGTGCGCGCCTTGCCGCACAGTTGCAGGCAGCCACGCGGGCCCGCGCTGAACTGTTCAACCGCACTTTGGGAAGTACTTCCGCGGCACCAAATGCCACGGCGATCTCGTCGTTGATCCATCTCTCGAATGATGCGGCGTTGCAACGCATGTGGCGCAGCGTACGCGCTGCCTGCACGCAGATCGCACGCCGCCATCAGGCACACACCCACGCCATCGAGCGTTACGGCCAATATCTGCAAAGCCGGTGGAACGGCCTGCTGCATAGCGCCGGTCAGGCGCGGGTGTATGACCGCTCGGGGGGCGCTGCGCAACGGCAGGTCATGCCGTCAATGCGGGTGAGCGTGTAGGCCAACGCGGGTCAAGGACGGTTGGACCAACCGTTTCAGTCAACTGGCGGCCGCTGGTTGAGCACCAGCCAGTAGTGGGCCAAGCGGCCCATGGCATCGAAAAACGCCTCAAACTCAACCGGCTTGACCACAAAACTGTTGACACCGGCCGCATAGGCAGCAGCCAAGTCACTCGGTTCCTGCGATGACGTCAGCATCACCACCACCAGATTCACCATGCGCGGATCAGCGCGCACCCGCGCCAACACCTCGATGCCAGTGAGCTTGGGCAGTTTGCAATCGAGCAACACCAACTGCGGCAGCGCCGCAGGCCCCTGCTCGGCTGCGGCGCTCAAATAGCCAAGGGCTTCGACGCCATCATGGGCGCGATCGACACGCGCCGCCACGCCATGGCGCTTGAGCGCACGGATCACCAGATCAGCATCACTGGCGTTGTCTTCGACCAGCAATATCGTGGGCGTCTGGCACATATCAGCCTTTCATTTCAATCGTGGCAGCGGCCGCCGCGCTGGCGACGGTGCCGGTGCCGGCCACAGCATCCACTGCGTTCACACCTGACACGGGCAGGGTGAAGAAAAAACTCGCCCCGGCACCGGGCGCCGACTGCACCCAGACGCGGCCACCGTGACGCTCCACTATACGCTTGACGATTGCCAGGCCCACGCCGGTACCCTCAAACTCCTCGGCGCTGTGCATGCGCTGAAATACCCCAAACAGTTTGTCCGCGTAGGCCATGTCGATGCCGTCGCCATTGTCAGCTACGGCAAAACGCGCCTCTCCTGCCTCGACCACACATTCGATGGTGACGCGCGGTGCGCTTCTTTTGGCACTGAATTTGACCGCATTGCCGATGAGGTTGGCCCACACCTGACGCAACATTATTGAATCGCCATGCACTTCCGGTAGCCGGCCGATTTGAACCTGCACCGGATGGTCTCCCGTCATTTCGGCACTAATGCTTTCCGCCAAAGCCTGCATGTTGACGCGCCGCCGGTTGAGTTCATTGCGGCCCAAGCGCGAGAAATCGAGCAGCCCGTTGATGAGATCGGCCATGCGCCGCGCGCTGGTGCTGATGGCATCAAGATCGCGTTGCGTCTCGGTGGTGAGGGCCCCGCCCAAATCAGCCTTGAGCAATTGCGAAAAACCGTCGATCGCGCGCAGCGGAGCGCGCAAGTCGTGCGCAACCGTGTATGAAAATGCCTCCAGTTCGCGGTTTGCCACACTCAGTTCGCTGGTGCGTTCGGAGACGCGCTGTTCGAGCTCCTCGTTCAGGTTGAGGATTTCACGCTCGGTGAATTTTCGCGCGCTGATGTCGCGGAACTGCGACTGCACCATGCGCCGTCCGTGCAACTCGAACCCATTGGCAGCCACTTCCACCTCCAGCAAACCGCCATCGAGCCGCTGCAACGTCATCTCGGTGAAGCCGAGTGACCCTCCCGCCTCGCGCAGGCGCGCGAGACGTTCCTGTGCACGCGCCTGTGACTCTTTGGCGTAGAGCTTTACCGCATGCATGCCCATGAGGTCTTCCATGCGCGGTGCGCCGGCCATGCGCAAAAATGCGGGATTGGCGTACTCGATAATGCCAAATTCGTGGATCAGCACACCCTCCTGGGATTGTTCAACCAGACGGCGGTAGCGCTCGGCACTTTCGCGCACCGCCTGAGCCGAGCGGAAGCGGGTAAGCACAAATTCAGTCAGGCGCGCCACCGCTTTGGCAAATTCGATGTCCTGCCCCGAAGGTGCAGCGGCAGCGGGGCAGGCCACCCCGATGGTCGCCATCACCACGCCATCACTGCCGGTCACCGGCACCGCCCAGGTGGCGCCAATTCCAAGCGCGATGATCTGATCGCGCAGGCCGGCATAGCGCGGCTCGCTGGCAGCGTCCGCAGCCACACAGATGCCGCCGGTGCGGGCCGCTTCACCACAGGTGGTGGGGTCCGCGTCCAATGTCAGGGTGTGCTCCAGCAGCGTGCTCCAGCCAGGACGTACTCCGTGTGTGCCGATCGGCTGCAACCTACTGTGACGGTGTTCCTTGATGATCACAGCGCTGTCGCGCTCCAATACGCCGCACAGCGTCTGCGCCAGCAGCGTCGACAACGCGGGCAGCGTTGCGCCCTGCGCCATGCCTTCAAACAGCGCGCGCTCGCCCAGGCGCAATGCATCATTCCGATAGCGCGCACTGATGTCAGAGCCGACGCCCCGGTAGCCTCTGAATTGACCAGCGGTGTCGAATACCGGTTCACCGCGAATGGCCCAGTAGAAACGTTGCCGCGCTGGGTCGGTGAATTCAAACAAGGTATGCGAGAACGGTTGATGGGCTTCGAGCAGCGCACGGTGCTCCTCCCAGGTAAATCCAATCGGTCGCAGCCAGGGGTTGTCCCAGCGCGCCCGTCCAACGGAAGCGGAGACCGGCCTGCCGTGTTCGCCCTGAAACTCGCCCACGTGTGTGAACAGAAAGTGTTCGTCCTGCGCCCACTCCCAATCGGACGAAAGGCTCACCAAACGGCGCAAGCGTTCCTCGCTTGCGCGCAAGGCTGCCTGGGCACGGAAACGGTCGATCACCAGCGCGGCGATGCGCGCCGCCGATGCGGTCGCATCGAGATCGCCGATGCCGGGATCAGCGGCCTCGCCCATGAACACCGCCAACGTGCCGATAACTTGTCCATCTGCGCTGCAAATCGGTGTCGACCAGCAGGCGCGAATGCCCGCGTTGCGCGCCATCAAGCGCAACATCCGCCAGCGCTCATCGGTCTCCGTGTCGGTGCAAACGACAACCCTGTTGAGAGCAGCGGCAGCTCCGCAGAGTGCTTCGATGCCAATGCCGTCCACGGCGCTGGTGTAGCTGTCCGGAAGATGCGATGCGGCCAACGGCACCAGATGCCCGTCAACCACCTGCATGACCGCCGCGCGCGACGGTCGTTCTGTCACGCCTTCAATCACTTCACATAGAATTTCCATCAGTGCAGCGATTGATTCGCCACGCGCCAGAGCCTCGAACAGACGTGCTTCGCCTGAACGCTTGAGCGTTTGGCGCTGGTTATTCGAAACATCGATGCCTACGCCACGGTAGCCCGTGAACCCCAGGTGCGGATCGAACACGGGTTCGCCGCTGATGCGCCGGAAGCGCCGCCGCCCGTCAGTGCCCAGCACTTCCACGGTCAGATCATCAAATGGCTGGCGCGCGTCTAGCGTCAACCGGTGTGCATCCCAGTTACCGCCAAGCGGGCGCAGATGCGGGATGTCCCAGCGCCGCTTGCCCAATGCGTCGCCCCGTACCAGGCCACCGGCGTCAGCAACCAGCTCGATAAAACGGTGTTCGGCGTCGGTCGCCCATTTGTAATCCGAGGCAATTTCGGTAAGGCGCCGGAAATGCCTTTCACTTTCCTTGAGTTCAGCTTCGGCACGCACGCGTGCCGTGATGTCGCGTGCCACACCGCGATAGCCGGTCCAGGCACCTTCTGCATCAAACAGCGGCTCAGCGGCGATTTCCATCACCGGCGGGACTTCCCCAGGCTCACTTGCGACAAGATAGCGCAGCACCTGCCGGTAGGCGGACCGGCGTGACCAGCACGCGCGCACTTCGTCCCAGCCGGTTTCGACGACTTCGAAGCGCCGTACCTCCCACGGAAGGCGGCCGATCAGCCCGGCGCGTGCCGCTGCCTGTGCGTCGGTCCCGCCCTCTACCGAGGTAAAACGCCCGTCCGTGCCGCTTTCCCAGTACCAATCACTCGAAATCCGTGTCAAATGGCGGAAGCGTGCTTCGCTGGCGCGCAACGCAGCCTGGCTGCGCACGGCGGCCTCTTCAAGCGCAGTCTGCGCCGTGAGGTCAATCAGGCTGACACGAAACATACCGGCCTCGCCCGGCAGCAGGATGACGCGCACTTCCGCATCAATCAAAATTCCGTCGATCCGCCGCAGGCGCCAGCGGCGCACGGATTCGCGGCGTGCCATCACCTCCTGCGCCATTTCTTGCAACAGGGCCTCGGGCGCTCCGCCGCCGGGTTGCGGATGGACCGCCGCAGCAATGATGCTCTGGCCCGCCAAACGTGCGGCGTCAGCACGCAGCATGTGCGCTGCCGCACGATTGGCATACACAATCTGATGGCTGGTCTGATCAACCAGCGCTACGCCTTCAGGTGCGAAGTCGACCAGAGCGCGGATCGCGTCCGCCAGCATGGCATCGCGCGGCACTCTGGGACTGCCAGCCAGTTTCTTTTCCATCTCCTGCCCTTGCGCCATTCGACTCCCCCTCTTCGCGAGAGAGCAGCTTTCGCACGTCGTTATGCCAATCATTCTATGTCAACCCGGCCATACCAACCTGCTGCGCGCCTCACCAGCCCTTGAGGCGCGTGCGCAGGCGCGCTACCGACTGGCTGTGCAACTGGCAAACCCGCGATTCGGTCACGCCCAGCACCGCCGCAATTTCGCGGAAGTTGAGTTCCTGTTCGTAGTAGAGGCCCATCAGCATTTTTTCGCGTTCGGGAAGCGCGTCAATGGCATCGATCAACGCCGCCTTGAAGCGCGCGTCGCCCAGTTGCTCGCCCGGATCACTGTCATGATCGGCACAGTGGCGGTCGAGATAGGGATCGCCGCTCTCGCCCTCGCCGTCATACTCAGAGTAGTAAACCAATTGGCCACCACGGGCTTCGGCCAGCATCTCCTGATACTGGCGCACTTCGACGCCAAGCTCGGCGGCAACCTCGCTCTCTGCTGCGCTGCGTCCGAGCCGCTGTTCGACACGCCTGAGACCCGCTTCGATCTCGCGCTGTGTCTTGCGCACGCCACGCGGCAACCAGTCGTTGTGCCGCAACTCGTCGAGCATCGCGCCACGAATGCGCTGCGAGGCATAGGTTTCAAATTGGGCGCCCTGCCCGTCTTCAAAGCGGCCGAGCGCATCCAACAGCCCCAGCATGCCGGCCTGAATCAGGTCGTCCACCGCCACCGACGCTGGCAGGCGCGCTTGCATGTGATGGGCAATCTTGTGTACTAGGGGGGCAAACTGCTGCACCGAGTGGCTGGGGTCGTGTTGGCTGTGCGCTATCGCGCCGGACGCGGTATACATGGAATGACTCCTTATTCAACGCCGCCCGTGTCGGGCAATTTGTATTCGGCCAGGTGCCAAGAACGTGCGGCTGTGGTAAGCCGCGCCAGGGCAGCGGCGCATGCCGGTGCCGGCACGTGGCGATTGGTACCGAATGGCACGCCGCTGCGGTCAGGCGGCAGGAAGCCTGCGTATACCGGTTCGACATCCAAAAAATTGCGTGCGGTATCGGCCAGCACGCGAAACACGCGGCGCGCATCGGCGTAGTGGCTCGCGCCGTTGACCAGCACGCGAATCGTGGCGGGTGTGCACGGCAAACCGTCACTGCGGCGCGCAGCATCACGGCCCAATGCCTTGATGCGTGCGTAGGCGGCGGTTATCGCAGCCTGTCCAGGCGTAGTGACGAGAAGCACTTCGCCGCCGCTTGCGCCCACCGGCAACGGGGCATGCGCTTGATCGTCAAGGTTGACCAATAACAGCGACACCGGATCGTGCAGGCGCAGAAATGCGCAAAGCAATTCTTCTTCTTTGGTGCCCGCCTCTGCCAGCTTGCGCAATCCGCGCTGCGCGGGCAAAAGCCTCCAGTTACCGTTTGACACCACCACTGCGTCAAAATCAAGGCGGCCACTCACCAGATCAAACAGGTCGTGCCGTGTCGTCACACCCGCCTGGCGGGCAATTTCATTGGCAGTCTGATCGAGCACCAGGACGCGCTCGGAAACCGAAGCGTGCAGCGCCAACTGGGCCACGATCGCACTCTTGCCCGATTGCGCCGCACTACCCGCCACCGCCAGGACGCGCAGGTGCCGCTGTGCCTTGATGAAAGAGGGCAGCTGCGGTGAGGCACCACCAAGGAGGTGCCGCAATCCTGTGGCCTGGTCCAGCGGCGGCGCCCTACGCTCAACGGGCCGGGGCCGGGCGAAAGCGGAAGTTGCCAGTGCGCGATTCATGCTCAATGCATCTCCATAGTGCCGGCGGGGCGCGCGGTGGCGGGCAGCTCGTGCGCCGCCCACTCGTGCTCTGTGACCATGAACGCGCCGCTGGTCAGCGCATGCAACGAGCGGTGCGCCAGCGCACGCGCGTTGGCCTGATGAATGTCTTCCGGTACGCGCTGCCCGCTGGTGATGTACTGGATTTCCAGGGCGTGGCGCGTGCAGGCGTCGAGTACGGGCGCGAGCTTCACCGCCTCGTCGAGCTTGGTGAGAATCACCGGTTGGCGTGTCCCAATGCCTGTGCGGGCAAGCTGGGGGGTATGTTGGCCACCCGCCTGCGCCGTCTGCCCGACTTGCCCCACCTGCCCCACCTGCCCCACCTGCCCCACCTGCCCGACCTGCCCGACCTGCCCGACCTGCCCGACCTGCAAGTAGGCCCGCACAACATCGTCAAGCGTCTCGGCCTGCGCCACTGCATTGAGCAACAGCACGCGCCGCACCCCCGCGACATTGAGCAAGTCCATGTGCGCTTCGAGCCGGGCATCGCGCTGGCCCATGCCCACGGTATCGATCAGCACCAGCCGCTTGCCGCGTAACGCGGCGAGCACGGCTTCCAGGTCAGAGGCAGTCTGCGCGGCATGCACCGGCACCCCGAGGATGCGCCCGTATATTTCAAGCTGGTCGAATGCACCAATGCGATAGCCATCCGTCGTCACCAGCCCGAGAGATGCTGCCCCGTACCTGACCACGCAACGCGCAGCGAGCTTGGCCACAGTCGTGGTCTTACCGACCCCGGTGGGGCCGGTGAGCGCGTAGATACCACCGCGCATGACGAGATCATTTTCCGGCAGCGCGCAATGCAGATTGCGCGTCAGCACGTCGCGCAACCACTGACGCGCCTCGGTTTCGCCAAAATCATCGGGCACGCGGCTGCTGATTGCCCGCGCGATGCCCGGCGAATAGCCAGCCAGCGTCAATTCGCGCCACAAGGTCACCGCGAGCGGACGGGGCGCAGCAGCGGCGTGGCCGGCAATCGCTGACAAACGTGACTCCAGCAGGTTCTTCATCGAACGGAATTCGTCGAGTAGGCGCTGTTCGTTGACCGGCGCAGCTACGCTTGGATCGTTGCGAATTGCGGTTGCGAGCGTTTCTGCAGGCCCGTCTGCAGTGGCACCCGCAGCCGCTACCCGGCGTGTGTTGGCGCCGGCAGCTTGCACCTTTTGCGCGGGCATCGCCGTTCGCGGCGGTTGTGCCGAATCCAATCGCACGGACGGTTCAGCCGCCGGAATGCGCACAGCGATGTCGCGCAAGGTCTTGAACGGTGCCGCGAGCGCGCTGCCTGCCGCCAGCATGGCCTCTTGCGTGCGTGCCGGTGCGCGCGGCGGCGTACCCTCGGCGCGCTGAGTCAGGTGTTCCATCGCGTTACCGGCCATCGCGAGAATCTCGATGCCTTGTGCGGTCTTGCGATTTGAGATCACGTAGGCCTCGTTGCCGAGATCAGCCTTCATCTTGCGCATGGCCTCGCGCGCCGTGGCGGCGATGAACTTTTTCATCTGCATGCAAGACTCCCTCTTACGTCGAGATGTTTCATGGACTCGTTTCGACTGCGTGATGATTCATTGGCACGGCAATTGTTTGGCAGTTCGGCATTTCGGAGTTCCGGAGTTCTGATGTGTTGCTTGACAGCGCGCGTCGCTCACGCAGGCAGTGGTGCACGCGCGCCCACCATGGCCGAGACACGAATCGAGCAGGCTTCCGGAATTTCGGCATGCGCCAGCACTTTGAGGCGTGGCATCGCGCGCCGCGCCAGGCGTGCCAGCGGTACACGCAGCCGGTCCGGCACCAGCAAGGCCGCAGGCAAGCCAAGCGCCTCAAGACGTTGTGCGGCTGCGCCGAGCTCACGCATCAGGTTTTCGGCGAGGCCCGGTTCAATCACCAGCGCACCGTCATGGCCCGCGTGCTGCGCCAGCATGCGTTCGAGTTCCGGGTCGAGCACCAGCATTTCAATATCGCGGTCGCTGCCGAAATGGGACTGGATGATCGCGCGGCCGAGCGCAATGCGCACGCGCGCGCTGAGCGCCGCCGCGTCCGGCGCGGTGGCCGATTCGGACACCGCCTCAGCCAAAGTCTCGGCGATGCTGCGCATATCGCGGATGTGGACACCCTCTTCGAGCAGGTTTTGCAACACACGTTGCAGCACCGCCAGAGACAACTGCTTGGGTACCAGATCGTCGATCAGCTTGGGCGCAATGCGCGTGAGATGGTCGATCAAGGCCTGCACTTCGCCACGTCCGAGCAGGGCTGCTGCATGGGTCTGCATCAAGTGATTGAGGTGGGTTGCGAGCACGGTGCCGGCATCGACCACGGTGTAGCCTGCGGCGAGCGCCTGGTCGCGCAGCGCGGCTTCAATCCAGGTGGCCGGCAAACCGAATGCCGGGTCGGTGGCCTGCATGCCGGGCAAGTTGGTGGTGACGCGGCCAGGATTGATCGCCATATACATACCCGGATAGACCTCGCCTTCGCCAGCGATCACACCTTTGAGGCTGATGCGGTAGGCACCGGGGCGCAGCTCAAGGTTGTCGCGGATGTGGACTTGCGGCGGCAGAAAGCCGGCTTCGCCCGCAAACTTTTTGCGGATCGCCTTGATGCGCTTGAGCAAGTCGCCATCCTGATTGCGGTCGACCAGCGCAATCAGGCGGTAGCCGACTTCGAGACCCAGCACATCGACCGGTGCGAGATCGTCCCAGGTGGCCTCGCTTCCATCGACAGCAGCCGCCACCGGTGCAGACGGCACCGCGCTCACTGCCGGGTGCTGCAATCGCCACCAGCCATACCACCCCGCAGCCGCGCCGAACAGGATGAAGGCAAAGTGCGGCATGCCGGGAATCAGCCCGAGTGCGGTGAGCACGCCACCGGTGATCATCAAGGTGTGCGGATGGGTGACAAGCTGGCGCACGATCTGCGAGCCAATGTCTTCGCTCTCACCCGCTGTGCCGTCGCCGCCGCCGCCGACGCGGCTGACTACCAGACCGGCTGCAATCGAAATCACCAGCGCAGGCACCTGCGCAACAAGGCCGTCGCCAATGGCGAGCAGGATGTAATTGTTGGCTGCCGTCGCGGCGGAGAGATTGTGTTGCAGCATGCCGATGGCAAAGCCGCCGATGATGTTGATGAACAAAATCAGGATGCCGGCGATGGCGTCGCCGCGCACAAACTTGGAGGCGCCGTCCATCGCGCCATAAAAGTCGGCTTCCTGGCCGACATCGGCGCGGCGCCTTTTTGCCTGCTGCTCGTTGATCAGGCCGGCGTTGAGATCGGCATCAATCGCCATCTGCTTGCCGGGCATGGCGTCGAGCGTGAAGCGCGCACTGACCTCGGCGATGCGTCCCGCGCCTTTGGTGATCACCACAAAATTGATCACCACCAATATCGCAAACACCACGAGGCCAACCGCGAAATTGCCACCCACCAGGAAATGGCCGAAGGCTTCGATCACCTTGCCTGCTGCATCGGGGCCGGTGTGGCCGTTGAGCAGCACGATGCGGGTGGAGGCAACGTTGAGCGATAACCGCAACAGCGTCGTCAACAACAGCACCGAGGGGAACGCCGCAAAGTCGAGCGGCCGGTTGGCATACACCGCTGCCAGCAGCACCATCAAGGAGAGCGCAATGTTGAACGTAAACAAGAGGTCGAGCAGGATCGGCGGCAGCGGCAGAATCATCATGCCGATGATCATCACGACCAGCAGGGGCGCAGCCAGCGTGCGCCACGGGAAGTGGCGCCAGGCTGCCGCACCGGGCAGTCCGCCAGCAAGACCGCTGGTAAAGCTGCTCGTGAGACCGCCGCCCGGCGCGCCAGAAGCTGCCATGTCGCGGCTCAGCGCTGCGCTCACGCCGCAACTCCTTGTGAAAGCTGCGCGCGCATCTGCACACTTTCATCACGTGCTGCGCTAAACGGATCGAGCTCGGCCGGCACCTCAATTTCACCTGGCGCTGCCGGCATGCGGTTCCCCACGGCAGCACGCAACTGATAGACATAGGCAAGTACCTGTGCCACTGCGTTGTACAACGCTGCCGGGATTTCCGACTCAATTTCGGCGTGTGCATAGAGTGCGCGCGCCAGGGGC
>JANNCZ010000545.1:0-20864 GCA_031387185.1 Burkholderiales bacterium | reverse complement strand
ACGGCAGGTTGAGGCGGCGGCATTGCTCGATTTGCCAGAGGATGCTGAAGGTGCCGTAGCTGGCGCGTGCGTCGTCCGGCTCGTAAAAGGTGTAGACCGATGACAGGCCATCGTTGAGGATGTCGACGATGGAGACGAGCTTGAGAGCGTTGGTGGGGGCGGCTGTTGGCGCTGTGGCTGCGGTGTGGGTAGTGGCTGTTGATGCCGTAGTTGTCGCGTGGGCATCCGTGCGCACGCCAGCGTGGTTGGCACCCGCGATTGCGCCTGCCTCACCCGCTTGCCCCGGCTCGCGAAATCCAATCATGCGGCTGTTGATGCGGCTTTGCAGGAGGAAGTGCGCATACTGGTCGCGGGAGTCTTGATCCATGCCGCCGCCAGCGTGGCGCGCGGCTTGATAGCGCAGGTAGAGCGCGTAATGCTCGGCTGAGTAGCCGAGGTTGGTGACGGCGGGCTGCAGGGCTTTGTGCAGGTTCCACGCGCGCTGCTGCGAGCGCGTGGGGCGGAACGCGGCCACCGGCACGCGCACGGGGATGCACTCGCGGCAGCCGTCGCAATGCGGGCGGTAGGTGAAGATGCCGCTGCGCCGGAAGCCTGCGCGCACCAATTCGCTATAGGTATCGGCGTTGATCAGGTGCGAGGGCGTGGCCACTTGCGAGCGCGCGAGCTTGCCGGGCAGGTAGCTGCAGGGGTAGGGCGCGGTTGCATAAAACTGCAATACCGAAAACGGCAGGTCGCGCAGTTGGCTCATCGCGGGTGACTCATCTGGGTTGTCTCATGCATTTGACCCAAGCCTCGCTCACGGTTGACTCATACCTGATCCACGAGCACGCCATAGCGTCGTGTGATTTTCTGCCAGCCGCGCATGGCCGGCGCGCGCACGAGCGCGTCGAGTGCTTGCACGAATTGCGCACGGGGAATTTCATGGCCGCCGAGTGAGGCGAGATGGCCGGTGTTCATTTGGCAATCAATCATGCCACATTCCTGTTCCGCGAGAAACGCGCACAAATGCGCGAACGCGATCTTGGACGCGTCGGTGCTGTGCGAGAACATCGACTCGCCGTAAAACATGCGCCCGATGGCGAGGCCGTAGAGGCCGCCCGCGAGTTCGCCGTCGATCCAGGTTTCCATCGAGTGTGCGTGGCCGGCGCGATGCAGGCGCACGTAGGCACGAATCATTTCTTCAGTGATCCAGGTGCCGTTTTGGCCGTCGCGCGGGGTGCCGGCGCAGGCGCGCATCACCGCTTCAAACGCGGTGTCGCAGCGCACCTCGTAGGCCTTGTTGCGCAGCACTTTGGCGAGCGAGCGCTTGGGCGCGAAGGTGTGCGGCAGCACGACCATGCGCGGGTCGGGGCTCCACCACAACACCGGCTGATCGTCTGAATACCAGGGGAAGATGCCGCTGCGATAGGCGGTGAGCAGGCGCTCGATGGTCAGTTCGCCACCGGCCGCAAGCAGGCCGTTGGGCTCGTCGAGCGCTGCGCTCAGCGGCGGAAAAGGCGCGTCGCCTTCGAGCCAGGTAATCAACAGCGAACCTGCTGGCGGCAGTAGTTGTCGAGCTCGGTCACTGAGCAGGCATCACCGGCGGCTTGCGTCGCGCGCCCGCCCATGTCGAGGGTGAGTTTCATTTCGTATTTGCGGAAGAAGGCGTTGAACATTTCCCCGCCGAGGGTGCCGGTGGCGTACAACTCATCGGTCTTGGCGTCGTGCTCGAGCAGCACGGCAGCGAGTGGCTGCGGTGCGGGGCCGGCCAATACTTTTGCGCCCGCGGCGGGGTCGTATTGCGAATGTTCGGAGCAGCAGTGAATCACATCGGCGTGTTTGTTGGCACCGCTTTTTCCTGCCCTGAAGCTGATGAAGCTGATGTCTTTGGTGGGGTAGGTGAGTTGGTGCGAGCAGATCGCCGAGTAAGCGACGATCGACTTGGCGGCGCCTGCACCGCCCGGCCATTCATAGGCCATATCGTCAAAACCCTTGGTGGTAGCGGGTTTCAGGGCTTTTCCGAGATTAAGCAAAAAAACCGGCGTACCCTGAAACGGGTAGAAGAATACAAAGTTCTTGTTGACTGCGAGCTGCGCGGCTTTGAGCGGCGCGCCACCCGCCATGACGAGCCTGGCGCGCGCGTAGCGCTTGGGCTGCAGTGGGACTGCGCGCGCTTTTTCGGAGGCAAGCAGAGTGGTGCCGGCCGGGCCGGCACCGGCTGCACATACGCGTATGAATTGACGCCGTTCCATGGATTCTGCTCTCTGCGCACAAGGGGGCCGGCGCGGGCGGCGCGGCTGCCAATACCGCACGCTAACGGGCTGGATGGCGCTTGTCAAACGCTTCCGCTTCGGTGCAAAAAGCCCAAATAAAGTGCGTACATTTTCATGGAAGCACTATAAAAATGCATGTATCGGGGATTCGAAAATTTATCGCACCTAAAAAAGGCTTATTAATCATGAATATCACAATTTTGGTGCAAATGGCTTGCTTGTTGCTAGGAGGTCTTCTATTTCACAGGAGGAAATGGAATGGAACAACTCAAAACGGGCGCGGACTCGCTGTTCATTTTGCTCGGCGCCATCATGGTCTTGGCGATGCACTCGGGCTTTGCGTTTCTGGAGCTCGGCACCGTGCGCCGCAAAAACCAGGTCAATGCACTGGTCAAGATTTTGGTCGATTTTTCGGTCTCGACGCTGGCGTATTTTTTCGTGGGTTATGCAGTGGCCTACGGCACGAGTTTTTTTGCCGGGGCAGAAACCCTGGCGCAGAAAAATGGTTTTGAGTTGGTGAAGTTTTTCTTCCTGCTCACGTTTGCTGCGGCAATCCCCGCCATCGTATCGGGCGGCATTGCCGAGCGTGCGCGCTTCGGCCCGCAACTGCTGGCGACTGCCGTGCTGGTCGGGTTGATCTATCCGTTTTTTGAAGGCATCGCGTGGAACCAGCAGTTCGGCGTGCAGGCGTGGATCAAGGGCGCGTTTGGCGAAGAGTTTCATGACTTTGCCGGGTCGGTGGTGGTGCATGCCGTCGGCGGCTGGATCGGCCTGATGGCCGTGTTGCAACTGGGGCCGCGCAGCGGGCGCTACGGCAAGGATGGTCAGGTGACCGCGCATCCGCCCTCATCGATTCCCTTCCTCGCGCTGGGCGCATGGATTTTGTCGGTGGGCTGGTTCGGCTTCAACGTGATGAGTGCGCAAACCGTCGACAAGATCAGCGGCCTCGTGGCGCTCAATTCGCTGATGGCGATGGTGGGCGGCACGCTCGCCGCCACCCTGCTTGGCAAGAACGACCCGGGCTTCGTGCACAACGGCCCGCTGGCGGGTCTGGTCGCGGTGTGTGCAGGGTCAGACGTGATGCACCCGATCGGCGCGCTGGTGGTGGGCGTGGTGGCCGGTGGTCTCTTCGTGCAGATGTTCACGCTCACGCAAAACAAATGGAAGATTGATGACGTGCTCGGCGTCTGGCCGCTGCATGGCCTGTGCGGCGCGTGGGGTGGCATCGCGGCGGGCATCTTTGGCCTCAAGGCGCTGGGCGGCATGGGTGGCGTGAGCTTCATGTCGCAGCTCATCGGCACCGCACTGGGCATTGGGGTTGCGGTGGTGGGCGGCTACCTCACCTACGCTCTCATCAAGGCAGTAATGGGCCTGCGTCTTGACGCTGAAGAGGAATACAACGGCGCCGATCTCACCATCCACAAGATCAGTGCGACGCCGGAGCGGGAATCGAGCTGGTGAAATAAAGGAATATACGGGGTCAGACCGAATTGGCGGCTCACTTTTTCAGATCAGCCTTTAGTTGTGCCTTATCGGCCTCAATGGCTTTCTTGTCGCCCTTTATGGCGCTTTTGTCATCATTAATTTTTTGCGAATCTTTTGACTCAGCAGCCATTTTGCCGGACGCCTTGTCGGCCTTCAGCTTTGCCTGGTCTGCCTTCAATTGACGTTTTTCGCGCTTGAGCGCAGCCCGGTCCGCGCGCTTTTGCGCGGAGCCCGGCTTGTCGGCGGCAATTGCTTTTTTCTGCGCTGCAATGGCACGTTTGTCGTTGTCTACATTCTGCGAATCCTTTGATTCTGCCGCCATCTTGCCGGAAGCCTTGTCGGATTTCATCTGCGCCCTGTCGTTCTCAAGCTGCTTTTCATCGCGCTTGAGTCCGGCTTTGTCGGACTGCATTTGCGCCTTGTCCTGAATGACTGCGGGAGACGATTGGGCCTGCACGCCGCTCGCAGCAAAAACAATGGCCGCAGCGGCTGCGGGGAGACAAATTTTGTATATCGGTTTCATGGTCATACCTTTCAGATGAGCGCTGGTATTCGGATTGGATGCAATGCGCATTTATGGTCAATGAGATGACGGCACCGGTGGGCGGCCAGGCACCACCACCGGACTTCAGGAGCGAGTGTGGGCTGTCGTGCGGTGACCCGTCTGTGTGGTGTCGCACATAGCGGGCGCTGTAGCCGTCGACCAGACACGCCTCTGCTGGTCTTCCCCTTGAAAATAAGGACGGTCAGGACCCAAGTGGGGTCAGACCGCACTTGTTTTTCACTTATTTCTTGTCCAGAAACAGCGAAATGATCGCGCCAATCACCAGCAGGCCGGCACCATACAGTGCGCCAGTCTTGACGTAGGCGAGGCTCGAATAAAGCAGCCAGGCGCAGGCGATACAAAACAACGCCGGCACCACAGGGTAGAGCGGTACGCGGAACGGACGCTCAACATTCGCATGCTTGCGGCGCAGGATAAATACCGACAGGCCGCAGAGCAAAAAGAAAAACCAGAACACCGGCGCGGTGTAATCGACCATGGTTTCGAAGCCCTTGCGGGTGGCGGCACCGAGTACGATCAATGCGAGAGCAATCACTGCCTGCACCAGCAAGGCGTGACGCGGCGTGCTGCCATCAGCGTTCCAGGCACCGAGGAAGCGGAGCGCGGGCCAATCGCGGCCTGCCGCGTAGCTGGAACGTGCGCCGACAATCAGCGTCGAGTTGATCGAGGTCAGCGTGGCGATGGCGACGATCACGCTCATTAACACCGCGCCGGTGGGGCCGAACGTGGCCTTGAGCACGTCGGCGGCGACAGCGCTCGACTGCGCCATGCCTTGCAAGCCGAGCGCCTGCAGGTAAGCGAGATTGACCACCAGGTAGAGCACAGTCACCACGAGAATGCTGGCGATCAGTGCACGCGCAATGCCGCGCTTGTCGCTCGACATTTCGGACGACACATAGGCCACTTCATTCCACCCACCGAAGGTGAGCATCACCATGACCATCGCGAAGCCGAAGGCGGCGCTGGTACTGCTGGCCACAGCAGGTACGGCGGCGGCCGCCGGTGTGGCCATGAAGCCAGCCACCGCGACCAGCACGAGGCCGCCAATTTCGAGACCGGTCAGCCAGTTTTGCGTGGTGCTCGATGCGCGCGTGCTGATCCAGTGGATCACGGTCAGCAAGAGCACGACCAGGCACGCGTAGATCGCCGAGCCAAATTCACCGAGCGGAAGCAGTTGCGCGCAGTAGTCACCAAACACAAACGCGAGCAACGCGATGGAGCCGGTGGTGATCACGGTGGTGCGCGCCCATGCGAAGAGAAACGCGAGGCGTTTGCCGTAAGCGAGATGCAAAAAGTGATAGTCGCCCCCCGCGTGCGGGACGGTCGAGGTGAGCTCGGCATAGGTAAGCGCACCGAGCAAGGTGATGACGCCGCCCAGCACCCA
Source organism: Burkholderiales bacterium (assembly GCA_031387185.1). Taxonomy (GTDB): domain Bacteria; phylum Pseudomonadota; class Gammaproteobacteria; order Burkholderiales; family JAEUOS01; genus CANJDH01. Next base: position 15,178 of record JANNCZ010000545.1, on the reverse strand, counting down.
GGCGAGAATCATCATCGACTCCGACCCCGCAGCGCCTGCCACCAACGACGGCGCTTTAAAGATGCCCGCGCCAATGACGATGCCTACGGTGAGGAAGACTGCATCTTTGACCGTCAGCACGCGTTGCGGCATCCCCTCCGCGCCGTTGCCGCCGTTGCCGCCGTTGCCGCCGTTGCCGCCGTTGCCGCCGTTGCCGCCGTTGCCGTTGGTGTCGTTGGTGTCGTTGGTGTCGTTGGTGTCGCTGGTACCGGACGCGGCGCCCAGCAGATTGCTATTGATTACCGTGGTGGCGCCTGCCACCGCCTGCTGTTCGCTGGTACTCGCGCCGCTGCTCATTGCGCGTTCTTGGTGGCGTTAAACGCGACCGGCTGTCCGCCTTGCGGCGTGACGGTGCCGGACATGCGGTTGCCGTTGACGGTGCCGTTGAAGGTGTGCAACCGGCTTTGCTCATCGACAAACGAAAAACGGATCGCGGCGCCGGTGAGCACGGCATCGCGCAGGCCCATCTGCACCGGCCCTGGTCCGGCGTAGCCGGAGATCATCTGAAATTCCTGGCGCAGTGTGAGCGTGTAGTCGCGGCCGGGGAAGGACAGCTTCCAATCGCCTTCGACCTTGGCCGGCACCAGCCAGAAGTTGATGCGGCGGCCGCTTTGATCCGACACTTCGTCGGGCTTCCACTCGCCCATGTCGAATTGATGCGACACCACGCGGATGCCCGGCTTCATGTTGAGGATGATCGGGCGCAGCTTGACGTTCAGATGCGGCAGCAAATACATGGTGATGACGGTCGCATGCGAAAAATCCGTGTCAAAAATATCGGCCTTGCGAAACTCGACTCTGCCGGCGACGCCGGCTTTCTCGGCTTCACGTTTGCTCAACTCGACCATGTCGGGGTTGTATTCATAGCCGAAGGCTTTTGCCCCGAAGTCTTTGGCCGCAGCAATCGTGATGCGGCCATCGCCGGAGCCGAGATCGACCACCACGTCTTGCGGTGTCACCTGGGTCATGCGCAGCATGCGCTCGATGGTCAGGGGTTGGGTTGGCACCCAGATCACGTCCTTGCCTTCCTGGCCGTAGGTCGGCTCATAAGCCGGCTTGGCAGTCTGCGCCTGCGCGGCGGGCGCGAACAAGACGGCGGTGAGCAGCGCGGCAAGAGCGGCGGCGGCGATGGAGCGCTGTGAAACGGTCATGCTCAAATCCTCCAGAGATGGATGTCGCGATTGTCGATGTGGATGGTGCGTTCGGGCTTGAGATCGCCCATTTTGAAACGGTGCGAAACGATGCGCGAGCCGGGTTTGAGCTGGGCTTTCAGGCGCGGCCACAGTTGCAGATTGAGGCGCTCGCTCAGGTAGAGCATGACCACGGTGGCTTCGCGGTAGTCCATTTCAAACAAGTCACCGCGCTCGAAGCGCACGCGATCGGCCACGCCGGCCTGGCGCGCGGCCACTTTGGCGTTGGCGATCAAGTCGTAGTCGAGATCCACACCGAGGCCGCGCGCGCCGCGCTGCGCCGCAGCGATCACGATGCGGCCATCGCCGCAGCCGAGGTCATAGACGTTGTCGGCGGCGGTGACGCTCGCGAGATCGAGCATCACCGGGACGATGCTTTCCGGCGTGGTGATGAAAGGCGCTTCGAGCGCGCCCACCGGACGGCCTTCGCTATCGACCAGATTCATTTGCGCGAGGGAAGCGGCGCTGAACGGCGCGAGTGCCATTGCGGCGAGCAAGCGGCGGCGTGTGGGCGCGCTATCTGGTGCACCACCCGATGAGGGTGAATCACAATCCGGTGAGGGGCGTTCCGAGCCAGTGGTTTGGACCGTGGACGAAGAAGCGGAAACGACTTGATGCGGCATCTGATGGCAGCTCACGGAATCACGGCTGAGGGCGAAACCGCGAGGATACCGAATTTCTTGCGCGCAGCCAGTGCGGCGCGCCAAAAAAAAGCGGCCCGCATTGAGCGGACCGCGTGAATCATCGCCAAGGAGGAGAGGCGATGAGGAGACACCGGGATGCGTGGGTTGGATAAGCGCGCCGCTTAGGCGTGTACTTCTCCGTCGAACGCAAATTTGGTCGTGGCGAGCATGCGGCGCGCAGCGGCCACGTGCTTGTCGGCCAGCCAGTCGAGACCGCCAGCGCGGATCAGGACGGCCCATGCGGCGCCGAACGCGGCGAGCAGTGCCAGGGAAATCAGAATGTCGGACATGTCAGGCTCCTTTTCAAAAGGCCGCACGGCGGGTGCCGGGCGGTGCGCCTTGTGCGGGGCAGGTTGCCGGTAGTGCTTGCAATGCCCAGCGTTTGACGCTTAGTGCGACGCTCCCTCTATGACGAGCGCCAGAACAATCACTGCCACACCGGCAGCGACCACACTTTGCAACATCGAGATCAGTTCCATTTGAATGCCTCTCAGGGCTTTAAGCGAATTTAATGACACGAACTATATTGACTAATCATGCTTTAATAAATGCATTGAAAGCTAATTGATTATTCGTATTAATTGACTAATAAAGCGGGAACTTTCGCCCATGGATAAACTGCATGCAATGGAAATCTACGTGCGCGTCGCCGAGCTGGAGAGCTTCGCCCGAGCGTCTGAGCGGCTCAACATGGCGCCCGCCAGCGTGTCGACCGCGATCCGTAACCTGGAGAGCCATCTTGGCGTGCGTTTGATGACGCGCACCACGCGCAAGGTCAGCCTTACCGATGATGGCCGCGCCTATCTCGAACGCTGCCGCCGCGTGCTGGCCGAGATTGACGAAACCGAGGCGGCCTTAAAGCAGACCCAGAGCCGCCCGCAGGGGCGCCTGCGCATCGAGCTGCCGACTGGCCTCGGCCACATCTACGTGACACCGGCGTTGCCGGCGTTTTCGGCGCGCTATCCGGACGTGAAGGTGGTGATGTCGCTCGGCGACCGCTTCGTTGATCTGACCGCGGAAGACGTGGACGTGATCTTGCGCGTCGGCAAATTGGAAGACTCGCCGATGGTGGCCAAGCGCGTCTACGACGCGCGCTTCGTCACCTGCGCCGCGCCGGACTATCTGGCGCGTCACGGCAAGCCCAAAACACCGGCGGAGTTGTCAAAGCACAATTGCCTCGGCTATTTCTCGGCGAGCCTGGGGCGCTCGGCGCGCTGGAACTATCGCAAAGGCGCGCGGGAAGCCGTCCACGCACCTGTCGGCACGCTACACACCAACAACCCCGAGGCGTTGACCGACTTCGCCATTGCCGGCGCGGGGGTTGTGTGCATGCTCGAGACCGGCGTGCAGCGCGCGATCCGCGATGGACGGCTGGTGCCACTGCTGGAGGATTGGGAGTCACCCATCGCGCCGATCTCGGTGCTCTACTGGCCGAGCCGCCACCTGTCGGCCAAGGTGCGGGTGTTTGTCGACTTCATCGCCGAGCTGTTCGCCAAGCAGGTGCCGCATTTGAAGCCGGTGTATGGAAGAGGCGGGTGATACATCCGCCGAATGCCGGACGCGGCGGTTGATGCGTCCGCCTGAATCGGGACGCGGCGGGTGAGGCATCTGCCGCAATCACGCAAGACGGTAATCGCGCGCAGAGCCGCTCTGGTAGCGGGTCTTGACGCAGTGGCGTAGCGCGTGCGCGTTAGCGCGGTGCGACAATCGGCACGGTGTGAAACCCGTACACGCCCTTTTTTCGATCTGCAAAAAAAAGCTTCAGGGTTTCGATCACGGTGCGAAACGCGAGGTCTTTCCACGGAATTTCCTCTTCCGAGTAGAGCCGCGTTTCCAGGCTCTCTTCACCTGACGAGAACTCGGGCGCGGCCAGGCGCGCGCGATAGAACACATGTACCTGATGCACGTGCGCCACATCGAGCAGCGCAAAGGCGTGCAGGTCAATGGCGGTGGCACCGGCTTCTTCGAGCGTCTCGCGCGCTGCGCCTTCGGCGGTGGTCTCGCCGTTTTCCATGAAACCGGCCGGCAGGGTCCAGTAACCGTAGCGCGGCTCGATGGCGCGTTTGCACAGCAGGATATGCTCGCCGTAGACCGGGATGCAGCCGACCACCACCTTCGGGTTTTCGTAATGAATGCCGCCGCAGGCCGGGCAGACTGCGCGCAGATGCGAGTCACCCGGCGGCACGACGCGCTCAATGCGCGCGCCACAGTTGCTGCAATGGTGCAGCGGCGGGCGGTGGATGTTGAACGGCGCGCCGGGTGCACCGGTAATTGGTGTGCGTGCCGCGATCTTCGATGTGTCAGTCACAGCAGCGGCGCAATCTCGGTGAGGGAGTGAATCACATGATCGGGTTTGGCACCGTGCAGATCCAGCGGCGCGTTCATGCGGTTGATCCAGAATACGGTGAAGCCGAAATTCTTCGCTGCAATCGCGTCCCAGCAGTTGGACGACACAAAACCGATGTTGTCTTTGCCCACACCAAGTTGATCGACTGCTAGTTGATAGACGCGCATGTCGGGTTTGAACACGCGCAGCGGGTCAACCGAAATCACCGCGTCGAGCACGGTGTCGAGACCGGAGTTTTTCACCAGCGTACCGAGGGTGCCGGGCGCGCCGTTGGAGAGAATCGCCAATTTGTGCCCGGTCTTCAATTGCGCGAGCGCGGCCTTCGCTTCAACGAAGGTGTCAAGCTTGACGTATTGCCCGATCAGGGCCGCGATTTGCGCCTCGCTGGCATCAAGCTTGAGCGCGGCGGCGGCATAACGCAAACCTGCGTCGGTGACCACGTTGAAGTTTTCATACGTACCCATCACCGTGCGCAGCCAGGTGTATTCAAGCTGCTTGGTGCGCCATAGTTGCGACAGCGCTGCGCCCTTGCCAGGAAAAAAAGAATCCGCCAGTGTGGTGACCGAGTGCACGTCGTAGAGCGTGCCGTAGGCGTCGAATACGAGGGCGTCGATTTTCGGCATGGGTCTTCAATCTGAAGTTACTCGCGGCGGTGGTCCCTCCGGCAGGAATCGAACCTGCATCTGGCGCTTAGGAGGCACCCGTTCTATCCATTGAACTACGGTGGGCGAGAGCGCAGATTTTAGCCCAGCACCATGCAGGGGCTCGGCTGCGCTCTGTTGCGTACGGTGTGGACACTGTGAACGCCGATAAAATCCGTTTCGCACATGAAAATCAAGCCTTCGCTGGCTTGATGCACAGCCCGCGCCATCCGCAGGCTCGAAACGTCCTGCCCATCACTCGAAACCTCTCCACTCTCATGCGACCTCACACTACCGCCCCGCTATTCGGCGACGAGCCATCTGCGGGTTCATCGTTGACTGCAGTGCTCGGTCAAAGCAAGCCCGCCAGCAAGGCGGAGAAAGCATTCCGGCAACTGGTTGCCAAGATCGAAGCTAAACGCGAGCAACTGCTGCAGTGGCAGGCGTATCAGTTGCGCTACAACCAGCGCGTGACCGATGAAGTCGAGCCAGTGCAGGCGCGGCTGCGCGAAGGCCAGCGCAAGATGGTCGATCTGATCGATGAACTGTTGAGCCGGCCGCAGCCGGCGATGCGGTTGACGCGCATCGAGCGCGCCAAACTCGGGCAGTTGCTCACAGACATCGCCGGTGGCCTGCTCGATGCGAGCGGCGATGCAGAGTTAGAGCGGCTGTACGACAAATACAGCGGGGTGTCGTACCAGCAGGTCCAGCGTTCCCGGATGGAGATGACCGAGTCGATGCTCAGCGACGTATTGGGTTTTGATCTGGATGACGAACATGGTGCGGCAAGCACCGAGGAGCTGCTCGAGCTGGCGCAACAGAAAATGGGGGAGCAGATCGAGCAGGCAGAGCGCTTGGCGCAGCAGCACGAAGAGGCGCACTTCGCCAAGCGCTCCAAAGCCGGCGCGGCGAAGGCCGATGCCGCGCAAGCCCGGCGTGAAGCGGCAGCCAGGGAAGTTAGCCAATCCCTGCGCGAGGTGTATCGCAAGCTCGTCAGCGCCTTGCATCCCGATCGCGAACCCGACGCTCTGGAACGGCAACGCAAGACGCTCCTGATGCAGCGGCTCAACCAGGCCTACGATGCCAACGACCTGCTGACGCTCTTGGGGCTGCAACTGGAGATTGAACAGATCGATGCCGAACACATGGCTTCGGTATCGCCACAGCGCCTTGCCCATTACAACCAAATACTGCGCGAACAGCTTGGCGGACTGGAGGCCGAACTGGCGCGGTGCATCGAACCATTTCTTGGCCGAGTTCGCTCGGCGTACAACATGACGCCGCAGCATGTGGATCGCGAGATGAGTGGGGAAATCGCGCAAATCAAAATGCACCTCAAGGAGTTGTTGCATGACCTGACGGCGTTTCGCGAACCGCGCTATCTGCGTGAATCGCTCAAGCATTACGGCCTGGAACCACATTTTGACGATGCGGAAGATTTGGCGGGGCTGTTCGATGTGTTCGCCCCCACGCAAACAAAGCGCGCCGGCAAGAAACGGCGCCGGAACTGAACCACCGCCTGGCGCGTTGCAGTGCCGGCTTTCCCGCTGAAGGTTTCGATTGGGCGATGGGCGGCAAGAGCGCGGATTCGATCCCGGTGTGATGCGGGCGCTCTGATGCCCGCTCGCTGTGTGTGATTGTGTGTGCATTCGTGTGTGCATTCGGTGGCGCGTTGGCGCAATGCCACTACAATGCGCGCCTTCTCGTGTCATGCGACCGGCGCCACACTCGTGGCGCAAAGCGCTGTGCGCCACGTCCTTGGCGCGACACTCAATACTGCAAATGAACACGCTCATGATCCAAGCCTTCGACCACGTTGTCATGACCTGCCGCAACCTTGACGCCACGGTTGATTTCTACACCCGCATCCTCGGCATGCGCCTGGAAATCTTCGGCGAGCCGCCCAAGCCGCAGCGCAAGGCGCTGCGCTTTGGCGACCAGAAATTCAACCTGCATCAGGCCGGTGACAAAAACGTCACCGACATTTATGCGCGCACACCGACGCCCGGTTCGCTCGATCTGTGTTTGCTCGCGTCGGTGCCGCTCGACGAAGTGATCGCCAAACTCAAGAGCGAAAACGTCGCCATCGAAGCCGGCCCCGACAAGCGCACCGGCGCGCGCTGGCCGATCCGCTCGGTCTATATCCGCGACCCCGATCACAATCTGATCGAGATTTCCGAACGCTGGACAGAAGCGGCGGCGCAATAGCATGGCACTGCTGGTTCTCGAAAAAGCCGAACTTGCGTTTGGCCACGTACCGCTCCTGGACCGCTCCGATTTGTCGGTCGAGGCGGGCGAGCGCATCGCCCTGATCGGGCGCAACGGCGTCGGCAAATCCTCACTGCTGCGCGTGATCGCCGGGCAGACCGGGCTCGACGATGGCCGCATCATTTTGCAGACCGGCCTGCGCACCGCCGTGGTTGATCAGGAGCCGAAGTTTGATGCGGACAACACGGTCTACGCGGCAGTCGCTGCGGGCCTGACCGAAGAGCACGCGCTGATTGACGAGTACGAAACCCTGATCGCCAGCGGCCTGCACGACGAGGCCAGCATGAAGCGCCAGGGCGAACTCGAACACGCGCTCACCCTGGCCGACGCCTGGGGCACCGCGCACCGCATCGAAATGGTGTTGCAGCGCTTGCGCCTGGCACCGCAGACGCGTGTCGGCGCGGCATCGGGCGGCATGAAAAAACGCATTGCCCTCGCCCGTGCGCTGGTCGGCGAGCCGCAACTGTTGATTCTGGACGAGCCGACCAACCATCTCGATATCGAATCGATCGCCTGGCTCGAAGACGCGCTGATCGAGCACAAGGGCGCGGTGCTGTTCGTCACCCACGACCGCGCGTTTCTCGATCGCGTCTCGACCCGCGTGGTGGAACTCGACCGTGGCCGCCTGCTGTCCTTCCCCGGCAACTACGCCGCGTATCAGACGCGCAAGGCCGAGCAGGTTGAAGTGGACCGCGTGGTCAACGCCAAGTTCGACAAGTTCCTCGCGCAAGAAGAAGTGTGGATCCGCAAAGGCGTGCAGGCGCGGCGCACCCGCAACGAAGGGCGCGTGCTGCGCCTCGAATCCTTGCGCAATGAGCGCGCCGCGCGGCGCGAGCGTGCGGGCCAGGTCAATCTTGCGGTCGATGATTCGACGCGCTCGGGCAAGGTAGTGGCCGAACTCGCAGATGTGGCAAAGTCTTTTGGCGACCGCAACATTGTCAAGGGCCTCAACCTGCGCCTGCTGCGCGGCGACAAGCTCGGCCTGGTCGGCCCGAACGGCGCGGGAAAATCAACCATCATCAAATTGATCCTCGGTGAACTCGAGGCCGGCAGCGGCACCGTGAAGCGCGGCTCGAAGCTCGAAGTCGCCTACTTCGACCAGTTTCGTGACCAGCTCAACGACGAAGCTACGCTGGCCGACACCATCAGCCCCGGTTCCGAGTGGGTCGAGATTGGCAGCAACAAGAAGCACGTAATGAGTTATCTGGTCGACTTCCTGTTTCCGGCCGAGCGCGCCAACGCCAAGGTGTCGTCGCTGTCGGGTGGTGAGCGCAACCGTCTGCTGCTCGCGCGCCTGTTCGCGCGGCCCGCCAACCTGCTCATCCTCGACGAACCGACCAACGACCTCGACATCGACACGCTCGAATTGCTCGAATCGCTGTTGCAGGACTACGCCGGCACCGTGATTCTGGTCAGCCATGACCGCGCCTTCCTCGACAACGTCGTCACGCAAGTGCTGGTGCACGACCCGGTGCCGGACAACCCCGGCCGCTGGACCGAGAATCCGGGCGGCTACACCGAGTGGCAGGCCGTGCTCAAACGCAGGATGTCGATGGGCCAGCGAACGCAAACCCAAGGCCCGCAAACGCTTGGTGCGAGCGGGTCTTCAGAATCAATAGGCAAAGAGCCGCCCGCACCAACGGTTTCCAGGCAGGTGCCTGGTCAGAAAAAAGCCAAGCTCAGCTACAAGGAAATGCGCGACCTCGATGCGCTGCCCGCGCAGATTGCCGCTCTTGAAGCCGAGCAGAAAATTCTTGAGGCCAAACTCGCTGACCCGTCCACCTATGTGCGCACCGACGCAGCGTCAGTGGCGGACGCAGCCAAACTCAAGGTACGTTTCGACGCCATCGAAGCAGAGATGCTGGCGGCGCTGGAGCGCTGGGATGCGCTGGAGAAAAAGCGCGGTTGAGAAGATAGTGGTTGCGATGCCGGGATGGCGTAAGGTAAAGTTGTATTACACTATTGATATACGAATGTGCCGCACAAATCATTCGATTCTGCCAACCCAAATCTGCCATCTCTTTTCGCTGAGGCTGTCAACCATGACTGCGACCACACTCTCGTTCCGCGCGCCGCTCGACTTCGCAGAGCAAACCCGGAAACTGGCCAGCGTCTTCAACATGACCAGTTCGGACTATGTGCGCGAGGCAGTGCGCGAAAAAAACGAGCGCGTGCTGAGGGAGCGCATGGTGTTCTTGTCGCAGCAACTCGCCGCCAGCAGTCTCGCGGAGAATCAATCCATGGACGCCGCCAGCGGAGACGGGCTTGCCTAAGCTCGCGCGCGGCCAATTGTGGGAAGCTGACTTCGAACCGCAAACCCACAAGCAAGAACCTGGCAAGCGCGGGCGGCCCGCCTTGATCATTCAAACCGATGTGTTGAATACTGCGGCGCATTCCACTGTCATCGTCATTCCTTGCACCTCAAAGATCTATCGGGACGCGCATGGGGACGGCTTCCCGGTGCGAGTGGCGCTTGGCAAGCCGGGCAAAATGACGCAGGAAACCGACGCGCTGATTGACCAAATTCGCGCCATTTCCAATCAGCGCATCATCGGCAGCAAACCACTCGCAGAAATCTCGCGCGCGCACCTGAAACGTGTTGAAGATGCCCTGAAAATTCTGACCGGGCCGTGACCCGCCGTGACCCGCCGTGACCCGCAGTGACCATTCGGCGCGCAGGATGTTCGTTGACTGATTTTGCCTTTGTGAAAGCGCTTCATTGCAGGCCGTCAGCGCGATCCCGGGTGTGGTGCCCAATATTGTCTGAAACGCGGTGGTCTGAAACGCGGCTCGTATAATCTTCTCCATGCCTTCGTCGATTCAATCAGACCCGCTTGCCCCAGCGCTTCACGCTGAGGCCGCTCCGTTGCGCCTGCTGCCGCACTCGCGCGTGGCACGCGTTGCGGTGTGGCTGGTGGTTGCTGCGGCAACCGCTCTGGTGTTCAGCGCCTGGTTGCGCCCCAACATGATTTTCGATCTGGCCGACATGGTGTTCTGCAATTGAGGCGTAAATTGGTGCCTCTCCGTGCCCGCGCTCAAATTTGCAGCGCGCTACCAAGACCCTTGTCCTGCCTTGTTTTCCCGCTCTGTCAAGAGCCTGTTGTCCACGGAAACTGTGGATAAGTATTTTTGAAATCTTTGCATTTGCGCTTGACATTGCTGACGTGACTTTGCCTTTCGACTCTCCATCAAGACTGCCCAGCTAGACACCATGGCCACAAAATCGTCCTACAACGAAGCCTCGATCCGCGTCCTCAAAGGCCTGGAGCCGGTGCGTGAGCGTCCCGGCATGTACACGCGCACCGAGAGCCCGCTGCACATCATTCAGGAAGTGCTCGACAACGCGTCCGACGAAGCGCTCGGCGGTTACGCCAAAAACATTGACGTGATCGTCCACAGCGATGGCTCGATTTCGGTGAAGGATGATGGCCGCGGCATTCCGGTTGGCTTGCATCCGGAAGAAAAAGTGCCGGTGATCGAGATTGTGTTCACGCGCCTGCACGCGGGCGGCAAGTTCGACAAGAAGAGCGGCGGCGCCTATGTATTCTCCGGCGGCTTGCACGGCGTCGGCGTGTCGGTGACCAATGCGCTGTCGAACAAGCTCGAAGTGACGGTGTGGCGCGAAGGTGGCGAGCATCGCATCGTGTTTGAAAACGGTGGCGATGTCACGCAACGCCTGAAAAAAATCGGCAAGGCCGGTGCCGATGGAAACACCAGCGGCACTCTGGTGCGCGCCTGGCCTGCCGCAAAATATTTTGATTCTCCCCTCGTGCCGCCGGAAGAACTCAAGCGTCTGCTGCGCTCCAAGGCGGTGTTGCTGCGCGGTGTGACGGTGACGCTCACCATCGAGAAGACCGGTGAGAAAAATACCTGGATGTACAAGGAAGGCCTGCGCGGTTATTTGCAGGAGGCACTCGATGGCGCGGAGCCGTTGATCCCGTGGTTCGAAGGGGAAAAATATCTCGAAGCCGCAGATGATAACTTCGCTGAAGGGGAAGGCGCGCAGTGGGTGGTGGCGTGGACGGAAGAGGGCGCGATCGCGCGCGAGAGTTACGTCAATCTGATCCCCACCCCCGCCGGCGGCACCCACGAGTCCGGTCTGCGCGAAGGCCTGTTTGGCGCGGTGAAGAGTTTTGTTGATCACCACTCACTGCTGCCCAAGGGCGTCAAGCTGTTGCCCGAAGACGTGTTCGCGCGTGTGTCGTTTGTGCTCTCGGCCAAGGTGCTTGACCCGCAGTTTCAGGGGCAGATCAAGGAGCGTCTGAACAGCCGCGATGCGGTGCGCCTGGTCGCGCAACAAACGCGGCCGCCGCTGGAGTTTTGGCTCAATACCCATGTCGATCAAGGCAAAAAGCTCGCTGAGTTGGTGGTGCGCCAGGCGCAAAGCCGCATGAAGGCCGGGCAAAAGATTGAGAAGAGAAAAGGCTCGGGTGTGGCGGTGTTGCCGGGCAAGCTGACCGATTGCGAATCGAGCGAAGTGGCGCGCACCGAAGTGTTTCTGGTCGAGGGCGACTCGGCCGGCGGCAGCGCCAAGATGGGCCGCGACAAGGAGTTTCAGGCCATCCTGCCGCTGCGCGGCAAGGTGCTCAACACCTGGGAGACCGAGCGCGACCGCTTGTTCGCCAATAACGAGATCCACGACATCGCGGTGGCGATTGGCGTTGACCCGCATGGCGCCAACGACACACCCGATCTTTCAGCCTTGCGCTACAGCAAGATCTGCATTCTGTCGGACGCCGACGTCGACGGCTCACACATTCAGGTGCTGCTGCTCACACTCTTCTTCAAGCACTTCCCGAAATTGATCGACGCCGGCAATGTGTACGTCGCGCGTCCGCCGCTGTTTCGTGTCGACGTGCCGGCGGCTGGCAAGCGCGCCATGCGCAAGCTCTACTGTCTCGATGAGGGCGAACTCGAAGCGGTCGAAGACAAGCTTAAAAAAGAAGGCGTGCGCGACGGCTCATGGCAAATCTCGCGCTTCAAGGGCTTGGGAGAAATGAACCCCGAGCAATTGTGGGACACCACCATGAACCCGGACACGCGGCGCCTGTTGCAAGTGCGCTTCGGTGACCTCAGCTTCGCCGGTACCGGTGAAAAATTCAACATGCTGATGGGCAAGGGTGAAGCTGCTGCGCGGCGCACCTGGATTGAGTTGCACGGCAATGAGGTGGAAGCGGATATTTGAGGGAATTGACGCAAATGTCACCGGCCTGCCGGAAAAAGCTACGCACTGCGTAGCCAATTGACCTGGTCACCCCGGCGTCAATACGCCTTGGAGCGATGCGCTATCTCGATAACTTCGATCACAAGTACCTGATCGTGGATTGTGACGATCAGACGCCAATCACCGGCGCGGAATTTCCAGTGCGCCTTGAGGTCGCCATGCAGTGCATCACCAATGGTGCGCGGATCCGTAAGTGATTCAAGCCGTTCAATCAGGCCTTCAATGCGCCGCTTGACGGGCTTATCGAGCTTCTCGAATTGCCGGCCGGCGGAGATGGAGAATTGGACTCTATAGCCCATTTCTCTTTTTGATGACGCTCCAGGGAATGGCGTCTTTCAAGTCCGTTGGCGGCTGTCGCTTCAACAGTTCTACCATCCTGCGGTCAAATTCCCTCTCGGCCTTGTCGTCCGCAGCCTTGCGCTCCGCTGCGGTTTTGCCCCGGCGCGCCGCAATGTCAAGAATGGTGTCCATATCTCAGCCCCCTGTAGATTGAGAGGGCGCGATTATACCGCCGGGGTTTTGCGCACCTCAAGCCTCAATCCTCTCCCTGCACCACCAGCATGTTGAAGTCCGCCGCGCCAATGCGCTTGGACTTCGCCGCCTGATACTCGACTGAGTGATAGAACGCCTTGGCGGCGTCAATCGTCGCAAAACGGTTGATGACGACTCGATTGCAATCGAGCCGGCCTTCGAGAAATTCAAACTGGTTGCTGCGTGCCAACAGCGTGCTGTTGTATTGGCCATTCACCGGCGCGGCGAGGCGCGCGTATTCGGCGTAGGCGTCGGGGTTGGTGATCTTGATGATGGCGATGACGTAAGCGCTCATGACTGTTGCCCCCGTGAATTGTGCGAACCGCAGATGGTAGCGCGCAGAATGAACCCCGGTGCGGTATTCCGTAGAATGCGGTGATGAATTCGCTCTACCAACTCAAGCCAGCATTTCAACATCTGCTGCGCCCTATGGTTGTGCAGATGGCGCGCACCGGCGTCACGGCGAATCAGGTCACGTTGGCTGGCTTGGCGCTGTCTGCCGCCGCAGGCTTGGCGTTGATCACCTGGCCGCGCGACGTCATTGTGCTGCTCGGCGTACCGGTCGTGATGTTCGTGCGCATGATGCTCAACGCCATCGACGGCATGCTGGCGCGCGAACACGGCATGCAGACCGCACTCGGCGGATTTCTGAACGAACTGTGCGACGTGGCATCTGACTGTGCGCTTTATCTGCCGTTTGCCCTGGTTCTGCCCCAAGCTGCCGTCTGGGTGGTGCTGCTCACCGTGTTCGCATCACTCACCGAAATGGCCGGCGTGGTGGCCCAAGCGCTTGGCGGCAGCCGCCGCTACGACGGGCCGATGGGCAAGAGCGACCGCGCCTTTCTGTTTGGCTTGATCGCTTTGCTGCTCGGGAGCGGGGTGGCACAGGGCGTTTGGTGCACCGTGCTGCTGGCGGCGGGCTGTGCGCTGACGGTGCTAACCTTGTTCCGGAGAATCACCTTGGGCAGCCGCGAGATTGAAGCCGCCCGTATTGAAGCGGTCCGTAGCAGGCAAGACGAGCAAGACAAGCGGCAAGGAACCCAGCCATGAGCAACGAAGCCGGTCCGGTCAAAAAAACTTTCGAGGCTTCGCAGCAGGCGCTCAGGCACACCATCGAGGTGGTGCCGCGCAAGGTCAATGAGGCGATTCCGAAGCCGCATTTTCCCGAGGCGGTGGGCTACGCCTTTCTGGGGGCGTATCTGATCCTGATGTTCGCCACGGCGCTCGTGTGGGTACGCAAGCGCCGCTACCCGGAGCGTGACTACTCTGAGCTCAGGCTGCGCATCAAGACCTGGTGGATCATCGTGGTGTTGACCACGTTTGCACTTGGCTTCAACACGTATTTCTCGATCTTCTGTCTGGCGTTCCTGAGCTTCCTCGCGTTCAAGGAATATTTGTCACTGGTGCCGACGCGGCGCGCCGATCATCGCGTGCTGCTGTGGGCCTATATGGCGATTCCGGTGCAATACGTGCTTGTGGGGGTCGAGTGGTACGGCGTGTTCCTGATCTTCATTCCGGTGTATTGGTTTTTGATCATGCCGATGCGCATGGTATTGATCGGCGAGACCAAAGGTTTTCTCGCGGCCGTGGGCACGTTGCAGTGGGGTCTGATGACCTGTGTCTTTTCACTTTCGCACATGGCTTATCTCTTGGTGCTGCCCGCAGCCGGCAATCCGAATGGCGGCGGCGTCGCGCTGCTGTTCTATCTGGTATTTCTGACCCAATTCAACGATGTGGCGCAGTACGTCTGGGGCAAGCGTTACGGGCGTACCAAGGTGACGCCGACGGTCAGTCCGAACAAGACCCTTGAAGGACTGATCGGGGGCGTGATGACGACCACGCTGCTGGCGCTCGCGCTGGCGCCATGGCTCACGCCGATGGGGCATGTGCAGGCGTTGGCAATCGGCGTGCTGATCGGCTTTGGCGGGTTTATTGGCGATGTCACCATCTCGGCGATCAAGCGTGATCTGGGTCTCAAGGACAGCGGCTCGCTGTTGCCCGGACATGGCGGCATTCTCGACCGCATCGATAGCCTGACGTTTACCGCGCCGGTTTTTTTCCACGTCGTCTATTTTCTGTACTACTGACATGGCCGGGCACCATGCGCTGATGGAGCGCTTAAACGATTGGCTGCGTCCCTGGCTGCGCCGCGCGTTCGCCGTATGCGTCGCGTGGCCGATTTGCCTCGTGGTGCTGGGTATGAACATCCGCCACCGCAACCGGTTGCCATTGAAAGGCCCGGCGATCGTGACGCC
>JANNCZ010000528.1:0-6974 GCA_031387185.1 Burkholderiales bacterium | reverse complement strand
GGATGATCTCGGTGCGCGGCGGCAGGTCTTGCAGCACTTCAGCCTTGGTGCGCCGGAGCAAAAACGGCGACACCAGGCGCCGCAGGCGCGTGCGTGCCGCCATGTCGCGCCCCCGTTCAATCGGCGCGGCGAAGCGTTCGCCAAACTGCGTCGCACTGCCGAGCAAACCGGGGTTGATCAGATTCATGATCGACCACAGGTCACTCAAGCGATTCTCCACCGGTGTGCCGGACAGCGCGAGGCGGAAGTCGGCCTCATACGCCGACACCGCACGCGCGCGTTGGGTGGCGGCGTTCTTGAGGGCCTGCGCTTCGTCGAGCACCAGCGTGTGCCAGGGGCGGCCGCCGAGCACATCACTGCCGCCCTGCGCCAGCGAATAGGACGCCACGATCACGTCATACGGCCCGGCGGCCGTGACCAGCGCAGCACGCCCGGCTTCATCGCGTTCGCCATACAAATGCGCGTTGAGGCTCGGCGCAAACTTGAGGGTTTCGTCGATCCAGTTGGCGCACACCGAGGTCGGTGCCAGCACCAGCGCCGGGCCAGCGGCGGCGCGGCGCAGCAGGAGCGCGAGGGTTTGAATGGTTTTGCCCAGGCCCATGTCGTCGGCCAGGCAGGCACCGAGACCGGCATGCGCGAGGCGTGCCATCCAGGCAAAGCCGTCGTGCTGGTAGCTGCGCAATTCGGTTTGCAGCCCCGCGACCACGGGCGTGAGCACGGCAGCATCGGCGAGTGCAGTGAGGCGTTTCTTCCACGCGCCGTCGCTCTTGACCTCGGCACCCTCGAGCGCGCCATCGAGCCATGCAGCGGCGGCGAGCGGCAGTTTGAGGCTGTCTTTGTCGCTGCGCCCGGCGGCGTCGAGATCGGCCAATTGCTGGCGCAGGCGGTCGCTCAGGGCGAGGTACTCGCCCTCACCGAGTGCGACGAAACGGCTGCGCGCTTCACGCGCCAGTTCCATCACGCGCTGCAGTGTCAGCACGCGCGCTTCATCGACGCGCACTTCGCCTTGCAAGGCGAACCAGTCGCGCCCCGAAGCCACCTGCACGCCCAGTGCGGCGCTATCGACAGCGACCACGCGCAAGGGCTTGCCGCGCGGCCAGTCCAGCGCGGCGATGGCCGGCAGGGACGGCAGGGCCTCGACGGCGCGCAGCGCTTGTTCGGGATCGGCCAGCAGCCAGCCGGCTGCGGCATCGCTGCCGTCGTCGAGAAAAGGCAGCGCATCGATCACGCTGCGCCAATGGTTGCGCTCGATCTCTAGCTCGCGCACGGTGGCCAGGCTCAGGCCTTCATGCATGGTCATCATGCGCGCGCGCCCCGCACCGGGCGGCACGGCCGGGCCGAAGCTGCCGAAGGGCATCACCACCAGACGCAGATGCAGGCCTTCGCTTTGCGGCGTGAGCTGCGCGCGCAGGCGCGCCTCACCTGGCACTTCTTCACCGGCCTCGGCATCGCTGTGCAATTGAAAGTGGCCGGAGAGCACGCGCAATGCGGCGTCGAGTTCATCCTTGGCATCGACCGGCACTGACCAGGCTTTCGAAATCAACTCGGCGACGCGGCGCTGCGCCGGGGTGATGCGGATCAGGCGTGCGCGATCCGGCGCATCGCGCACGATGCGCAAGCTGTTGAGGCGGTCGAGCGCGTCTTCGTAACTCTTGGCGGCGCCGTACATGCGCACGCCCGGTTGAGTGGTGGAGATCAGCGGCGGGTCGATGCGGAACACGAAGCTGTCGGATACGGCTGCACTGCCGCCCTTCGCGCTCTGAGCAGGGGCGACCGCGCCGCCCTTTTCCTTGGCCGCACTGCGCCGGCTCACTTCAAGCGCGGGCAGGGATTCAGAGAGTTCCACCAATTGCGCCGGCGCATCGGAGAGGGTCAGTGCCGGATGATGCACCAGCGCCTGCGCGGCGGCGACCGGATCGAGCATCAGAGTACGCGAGTAACGGTCGGTGTCGATACAGCGCGCCACGGCGGCATCGCGCGGATCAAGCTGCGGCATCTTCTTGATGCGCGCCAGACTGGCGGCCTTGGGCTTGCCCCAGCCGCGCGGGCCGAGGGTGCGCTCGAATGCCTGCACCTCGTCGACCCGGCCGTCGGCGTCGAGTTGGAGTTGCCAGACCAGCGTCGCGGGTTGCTCGCTCTTCGCCGGGATGGACGCGGCCTTGCCGCCGAGCGCGGTGATCGCCGCCAGGGCGTCACGCCAGGTCTCTCGCGGCGCGCCAAAAAACGCCGCCGGATCAGGCAGCGTAGTTTGGATGAGAGCGGGCAAGGCCGGTGGTGCCGCCATGATGTCGAGGCGCACGCAGGCTTGCTGCACCAGCTTGGCGAGCCAGTAGCGGCGCGCAGCCACCAGTGTTTCGATCACACGCGTGACGCTGTGCTCGTCCCATCCCCCGGGAGTCGTGCCAAGCCAGGCGGCCAGCAGCAGGCGGTGTGCGGCATCGACTCCATTGCCGTTGTGCAGATACTGCCGGTTCATCTCGGGCAAGGTCAGCGCGTCTTCATCGACAGGTTCATCGCCCAAACGCACACCGGCCGCATAGGCCCAGCGCCCCCAAGGGTCATAGGCCGATGGTTTGCGCGAGCCCGATTCGGCAATGCAGAATTTTCGCGCGGCGCTCCAGGCTTGCGGCGTGGACTGTGCCAGCAAGACCATCGGGTAAATCCAGGTCAACCCAATCGGCACCGCGCCGCGCCGCGTTTTCACTGCGGTCTGGTGTTCCTTGTAGGCGGTGGCAAAGCCATCAGCAGCCTCGCTCCAGCGGCCCTTCACTGCAGCTTCGGCCGCCACAAACATCTGACACACCGGTGAGCCGGCGTGGCCTGCCAGCGCGGCATGCATGCCCGGCAAATCAAGCGCATGCATGCGCCGCTCGGCGATGCGGTAAGCAATGGGCAAGGGCACTTCCCTCGGTGCGCGGTCGGCCCAGGCACTGATCCACTCATTGAGCGGCGCGGCTTCAGGGTTGGTCGACAGCGGGTCGAGCGTGTTGATGACCTCAAGGCGCAGGGCGCCTTCCATGCGCTCAAACAGGGCCGGCAGGAAGGGCGTGTTGATGGCGTTGAGCAAGGCGGTAGCGCTGCGCGCCGCCTGCAGGGGGCCGTTGAGCAGGCGTGCGTAGACCCCGGCGCTGATACCGCTGTAAATCAGCAGGCGCAACACGGCGGCGGTTTCGTCCTCACCGCGCAAATGGATCCAGCGCGGCAGCTGATCCGGCGTGCCGTAGCCATCCGAGCCGGCCCAGATCGACCAGCGCCACCAATCCCCCGCCTGGTCGCCGGACAACAGCGCCGTCAGGCGTGCGGCGGCGGCGGCGGCCGAATTTCGGGTGGGGGTAAAGCCGCGCCCCTGGTCAGCTTCGATGCGGCGCGTTGCCATCAACTGCCCCAGCGCTTGCGTCACCTCCGCGTGTGACAACTTCGCGCCGCGCGCATTGCAGTGTCCTGATGCGTTGAGAAAGTTGATCACCCAGGTCTTGCTGCGCGCGCAGCCGCCGAGCACGAGAGCGTCAAACACGGCTTCCAGGTCACGTGGGTTGACCTGCGGTGGTGGCGTCTGGCCCGGTTTTGTCATCGGTGTGATCTGGCGTCCCGGCAGCGACGCCATGGTGTGCGTGGACGGCGGAGTGTGCGAAGAGGGCGGCTTGCGGCTGGCTGCACTGAACAATTCTTGCGCAGTCATCACCTTGCCGCTCGCGGTGGTGAACAGCATCGGCGGTGCTGGCGCCAGTGGTTGCAGTGGTGCCGGCGAAGAAATTGCCGGAACAGCCGGTTTTGCGGCTTTGCCGACTTTGCGTTTGGGAGCAGGCTTCTTCATCGCGCGCAATTTTCGCACGCGCACTCAACCGATACGCCGCAGCCAAGGCCGGTATCGAAAGCACGTTGCATTGCTGCGCCACGCATCTGCTGCGCTATCAGATCACCTCAAACGCGACATCAGAAAGCCGCATGGCCTCGAAACCCTTGGTGGGAGCGCTCTACAGGCCAGTGGCATTGAAGAGGCGCATGGCATGGACTTGTGCGGGCTGCGCCGTGATGAATATGGTCAACGCTGTGGATCAGCAGGCTGCGCCTCAACCTCATCCGCCAGCGCCTCAATGCTGGCGCGCTGCATCCACAACAACACCAGCCCCGGCAGCGCGATCAGCACAGTGACGATGAAGAAGTTGGCCCAGCCAAACGACTCCACCATCACACCCGACAACGGCCCCGCGAGATAGGTGCGCCCCACCGCAGCGAGCGCAGAGAGCAGAGCGAATTGGGTCGCCGAGTAGCGCACTCTGCACAGGGTCATCAAGAACGCAACAAACGCAGCCGTGCCCATGCCGCCGCATAAATTTTCCAGGCCCACCACCGTCGCCATTGACCAATAGGCTTTGGGCGTGACTGCGAGAAACCAAAAGCCGAGGTTGGTCACCGCCTGCAAGATGCCAAACAGCATCAGCGCGCTGTAGAGCGAGAGCCGGGTCATCAGCGCGCCGCCGGCCAGAGCGCCTACGATGGTAGCGATCAGGCCGAGGATCTTGTTGATGGCGCCCACCTCGGTCGCCGTGAAGCCAACGCCGCGAATCAGGAAGGCGGTGGTGAGGCTGCCGGCGAAGGCGTCGCCGAGTTTGTAGAGCACGATCAGCACCAGCACGAGGATGGCACCGTCGCGCGAGAAAAAATCCTTCATTGGCCCGACCACGGCTTCATCGAGCGTGCGTGGCGGCTGCACCACCACTTCGGGTTCGGGGGCGAACCAGGTAGCGATGATGCCAACCAACATGAGCGCCGCCATCAGCCAGTAGGTCGCTTGCCAGCCGAGGAAGCTGTCCGCGATCACCAGCGCGAGGCCGCCTGACACCAGCATCGCGAGGCGGTAGCCGAGCACGGACACCGCTGCGCCGGCACCGCGTTCTTCCTTGTGCAGCACGTCGGTGCGGTAAGCGTCGAAGGCGATGTCCTGCGAGGCCGAGCAGAACGCCACCACCACCGCAATCAGCGCGAGCGCAAGAATGGCATTCTTTGGTGATTGCGTGCCCATCAGGGCGATGCCGATGACCAGCAGCAACTGCGTCACCACCATCCAGCCACGCCGCCGCCCAAGCAAGGGTGGCACGAAGCGGTCCATCACCGGCGCCCACAGAAATTTCAGCGTGTAGGCGCTGCCTACCAGAGTCAAAAAGCTGATGGTCTTGATGTCGAGACCGTCGACCGTGGCCCACGCCTGCAGGGTGCCGGTAGTGAGCGCAAGCGGCAGGCCGGAGGAAAACCCCAACAGCAGCATGAAGGCGACGCGGCGCTGCGTGAAGATCGCGGTGTAGCTGGTGAGCGCGGACGAAGACATTGCGAAGAATTATCGCGCGGTTTACGCTATGCTTGATTTCCCCCTGTTTTGCCCCATCTGACGCCCATGAATTTGCGCAAATTTGCACTCCTCGCCCTGTTGCTTCCCGCTGCATTGGCGGGCGCACCAGCGACGGCCAAAGACGAAGCGCCGAAAGAAGGTGTCGATGTCGGCAACACCTCGCGCCTGGCCAAGCTGGTGCCGGCCGAGCAGGTCGAGCGCAGTGCGGCGCAGCAGTATCAGCAGATGAAGCAACAGGCCGCGCAGCAGCGCGCGCTCGCGCCGGACAATCATCCGCAGGTGGTGCGCCTGCGCGCGATAGCGCAAAAGATGCTGCCGTTCACCACCAAATGGAGTGACCGCGCCAAGCTGTGGCAATGGGAGGTCAATCTCATCAACAGCAAGCAGATCAACGCATTCTGCATGCCGGGCGGCAAGATCGCGTTCTATAGCGGCATCCTCGACACGCTCAAGATGACGGATGACGAAGTCGCTGCGGTGATGGGTCACGAGATTGCCCACGCCCTGCGCGAGCACGCGCGCGCGCGCATGGGCAAGCAGGCAGCGACCAGCGTTGGCATCAACATCGCCTCACAGGTGTTCGGCCTTGGTAATCTGGGCCACGCGGCACTCGGCGCCAGCGCCAACTTGCTGACCCTGAAATTTTCGCGCGACGACGAGACCGAGGCTGATCTGGTGGGGCTGGAACTCATGTCGCGTGCCGGCTACGACCCGCGCGCGGGTGTCACGCTGTGGCAAAAGATGCAGGCCGCCAACAAGGGCGCACCGCCGCAATGGATGTCAACTCACCCGTCGAGTGATTCGCGCATCAAGGAGATTCAGAAGCATTTGCCCGAGGTGTTGCCGCTGTATGAGAGGGCCAGGACGGCACAGGCTGCACAAGCGGCAGCAGCAGGCAGATCAAGCAGCAATGGCCGGGCAGCACAATGAGCAGCCCGGACCACGGGCAAATCAGCAAGCCTCCGGCACGTCAGCCTCGAGTGGCCGACAATGAGTGGCAAGCGCGCAACATCAGCCAAACGGCTCGACACCCGGATCCACACCGCAGACTGAACGCAAGCCATTGATTTATTAAAGTATCAACATTTGATCAAACCAAAAGCATGCTGCAGAACTCATTGATTTAATTGGAATTTCCTTTGATTGTTGACATTGCCTTCGGTATAGTCTATGGCAACGCAGAAATAGGACACGGCTTGGAACAGCTTAGGGCTTGTGACCTGCCACAGTCCTGAAAAAAACAGGTGCAATCAATGAAAAAAATTCCCGCTTTGCGCCTCGATGGTGCTGTGGCTTACACGCCCGAATCGCACGAAGTGTTTCCCACAAAAGCGCTTACCCTGGTGCGCAACCTCAAGCGTGATGCGCGGTTGCGCAATGCTTTTCTGAAAAAGTCAGGGATTTTCGGCAGTGACGGCAAAGTGACAAAAGCCTACGCCTCCGATTGTTCGCACCTGTATTGACGCCCCGCACCATCAACGGTGCCGGTCACTCCCAAGCCTTGCAGATGCAAGGCTTTTTTCTTGCAGGCCGTCCAGAATGAAAAAACTCAGAAGCAGTATTGCCGGCGGCCCGCTGCTCGGTTACCACGGCTGCGACCGGGGTGTTGCTGGCCGTCGCGGTCACC
>JANNCZ010000425.1:0-5463 GCA_031387185.1 Burkholderiales bacterium | reverse complement strand
CAATTCGTCGCCCATCGTGTGCGGAATGATGTTGTCGGAGGTGCCGTGCAAAATCAGCTTGGGCAGGCTTACCTTCTTGATTTTTTCCAACGCTTCGAATCGCTGCGAAATCAAAAAGCCTACTGGCAGCCAGCCATAAGGCGACGCCGACACCACGTCAGGCACCGAGGTGAAGGTGGATTCGGTGATGAGGCCGGCGGCGTCGTGAGGGCCAAGCTTCGCCGCAAGGTCAATGGCCACTGCACCGCCGAGTGAATGGCCATAGACGTAGCGCCGTTGCGCGTCGGGCATTTTGGCTTTGAGCCAGTCCCACGCCAACGCGGCGTCTTCGTAGGTGTTCGCTTCGCTGGGCAATTCGCCGCTGGATTGGCCGAAACCGCGATAGTCGATGGCCAGCACCGAGAAACCCATCTCACGCCATTTGGCAATGCGGAACGACGAGCCGGTGAGGTTCCAGCGTGAGCCGTGCAGGTAGAGCAGGGCGGGGGCGCTGGTGGCGGTGGCACCGGCCTGCGGCATCCACCAGGCATGGATGCGTTCATCCGTTTTGCTGCCGGGCACGTTGATCCAGACTTCTTCAACGCCCTCGGGCAAGCCCTGATAGCCGCGCCAGTTCTCGCGCACCGGGCGGAAGATCCATTCGCTCTGCTTCGATTCCAATACCGCGCAGCCGGCCAGCAGCGACAGCGCTAGAGTGAAAAATGCGAGGCGGTGCGTGAGCTTCATGCGCACTCAGATTGTGTAGGGCGGAAAGCCCGAGTGTTTCTGCTGCGCGTCAAGCAGCCGCAGCATGGCGTGCCATTCGAGCACGCCGTAGGGCCGGCGCGTGCCGGGCTGATACAGATTCGCGGTTTTGTCGAGCACAGCGGCGCACGGCATTTTCAATTCCGTATGCGCCGCCATCATGTCTACCTGAGCCTGGCACGACATTTCGAGCTGGTACATCAGATTGAATGCTTCACCAGTGCTTGGGCCGCAGGTGAGCAGACCGTGGTTGTCGAGGATCATGGCGTCGTGCTGGCCCAGATCCGCCACCAGCCGTTCGCGCTCGGCCAGGTCAAGGGCCGGGCCTTCGTAAGCGTGATGCGCGAGATGACCAACGAAGCGCATGCTGGTCTGGGTCATCGGCAGCAGGCCGCATTTCATTGAGGCGACCGCGAGGCCGGCGCGGGTGTGGGTGTGGATTACGCATTTCACGTCAGGCCGCGCCTTGTGGATTGCACCGTGGATCACGTAGCCCGATTTGTTGATGCCATAGCTGGTTGCGGGGGTCGAGATGATGTTGCCGTCGACATCAATCTTGACGAGGCTTGACGCCGTGATCTCCTTGTAGAGCAGGCCGTAGAGGTTGATCAGCAGATGCTCGGTGCCGGGGATGCGCAGGGTGATGTGGTTGTAGATCAGGTCGGTCATGCCGTATGAATCGACCAGGCGGTAGCAGGCAGCGAGGTCGAGGCGTGCCTGCCATTCATCGGCCGAGACTTGATCGCGGAGGCAGCGGAAGTTGGTGGAGAAATTGGGGAGCGGGGCGTTCATGGAGGTCCTCAGGGTCTGTCGCAGACAAGTCGAAAACTAGCGGTAAATCGGCTGCAAATCAGTGGCGGCACTGGATCAATGCCGTATACTTTTCCGAGTCTCTCACAAATAGCCGAAAGCCCACTTCATGACGCTACCCAGCACACCTCGCCTCGTCAACTCCGCCAAAGAACGCATGAAAGCGGGCGGCGCAGCCCTCGGCATGCTGGTGCGCATGGCGCGCAGTGCCGACATCGCGCGTATCGCCAAGGCGACCGGGCACGACTTTTTGTTTATCGACGGCCAGCATTCGATCTTCACCACGGAAACCATCATTCACATCGCGCAGACCGCGATGGCGATCGGCATTGCGCCGCTGGTGCGGGTGCGCAGTGTCAACGATCCCGACGTATCCGTGCTGCTCGACAACGGCGTGATGGGGATTGTGTACCCGGACGTGAACAGCGCTGCCGATGCGCGCAAAGCCGTGGAGACCTGCCGCTTTGCGCCGCTGGGAAAACGCTCGGTATCGGGCGGTTATCCGCATTTTGACTATCGCTCGCAGCCGCTGACCGAGAGCATTCCGCAGCTCGATGAGTCGTGCCTGGTGGTGTGCATGATCGAAACTGTCGAGGGTCTCAACAACGCCGAAGAAATCGCAGCGGTCAAGGGCATCGACGTACTGCACGTGGGCAGCAATGACTTGCTGGTGACGATGGGCAAGCCCGGCAAGTTTGACGACCCCGAAATCATCGCCGCGCAAGACCGGGTGATTGCGGCGGCCAAGGCCAACGGCATCTTCGCCGGGTGCGGCGGCAATCGCGATGTCGAGCGGCAGGTGAAGGCGATCCTGCGCGGTGCGCAGTTTGTGACGACCCAGGCGGATATCGGCTTCCTCGCCGCAGCGGCAAATCAGTGGACGTCCGGTGTGCGCAACGCGCTGGCCGGGGTGGCGAAAGCGTGAAGCTGCCGGCTCTGACATCTCTGCTGGGAGTCTGCGCAGCACGCACGTCGCGGACGATTCGTTTGGCGCTTTTGTGGATGGGCATGGCCGCACTGGCAAGTGGTGCCGCCGCACAGGCGCCAGCTGGTACGCCAGCTGGTACTGCTGCACCGGCTGCTGCTGGCACTACCGCTGCGGCAACCATTAAACCTGGCGCATTTCCGCAGCGCCCGGTCAAAATCATCGTCGCTTTTCCCGCTGGCGGCGGCACCGATATCGCGGCACGCGTGCTTGCCCCGAAGCTGGCCGAAGCCTGGGGTCAGCAGGTGATTGTCGAAAACCGCGCTGGTGCCAGTGGCGTGATCGGCACCGAAGCGGCCGCGCGCGCAGCCCCCGATGGCTACACCCTGTTCATGGGCACGCTTGGCAACTTCAGCGTCAACCAGCATTTGTTTCCCAAAATGACGGTCGATCCGGTGCGTGACTTCGCGCCCATCACCCAGGTGGTCGATGTGCATTTTGTATTGCTCGCGCATCCGGGTCTCGTGGCCAGCAACGTGCGCGAGTTGATCGCGCTGGCCAAAGCCAAGCCGGGGCAGCTAACCCATTCTTCGTCGGGGGCGGGTGGCGCGCCGCATCTGGCTGCCGAGTTGTTCAAGCGCATGGCCGGTATCGAGATGACCCACATTCCCTACAAGGGCAGTGCGCCGAGCATGCAGGACGTGATGGGTGGGCAGGTGTCGATGACCTTTGACAGTCTGTTGCAGGCGCTTCCCTTCATTCGCGATGGCCGCCTCAGGGCGCTGGCCGTGCTCGGCAGCGCGCGCTCAGCGCAATTGCCCGAGGTGCCGACGGTAGCGGAGTCCGGCTTGCCGGGGTATGAGTTGACCAACTGGTTCGGGCTGGCCGCACCCGCCGGCACACCAAAAGAAATCGTTGCGCAAATTCACGCCGATGCCGCGCGTGCGTTGTTGGCGGCCGAGACCAGAACCCGGCTCACCAACATGGCGGCCAGTGTGTCGGGAACGACACCCGAACAGTTCGCCGCACGCATTCGCGATGACTCGGCCAAATGGGCCAAACTCATCAAGGACGCTGGCATCAAGGCTGATTGAGCAATGTGCAGTGTGCCGTGTGCCATGTATGTGTATCGCAGCCCAGTGCGCGCTGCATGGCGTGACTGAACCAAATCGTGCCGCTCGGCGCGTTTTCCGGAATCCTCCATGCCAACTGTTCCCATGAACGTCCCCGCAGAGCGCGTGCGCGCGCAAATTGTCTCTATCCTCACCTCGTGGGGCATGGATCCGCAGCAAGTACAAACCAGCGCAGACGTGATGCTCGCTACCGATTTGTCCGGCGTCGACTCGCACGGCATCTCGATGCTGATGGACTACCAATCCTCGCGCGAAAAGGGCAAGCTTAATGTGAACGCAAAGCCGCGCATCGTACGCGAGAACGCAGTCACTGCGCTCGTAGATGCCGATGCTGGCCTCGGCCATCCGGCTGCGGTGATGGGGATGGAGCTCGCCATCAAAAAAGCGCAAACGCTCGGCGTGGGCGTGGTCACGGTGCGCAACTCACATCACTTCGGCGCGGCGGGTTACTACGCCTCGCTCGCGTCCAAACAGGGGCTGGTCGGCATGGTGACCAGTGCCACGCGCAGCATCAACACCGTGCCGACGCGCGGCATGGTTCCCGTGCTCGGCACCAATCCGATTGCCTTCGCCGCCCCGGCGCGGCGCAATCGCGCGTTTTTGCTCGACATGGCGACAGCGAGCGTGGCGGCCAACAAGGTGCGCGTGTATGAACTCAAGGGCAAGCCGGTGCCCGCCGGTTGGGTGCTCGATGAACGCGGCGTGCCGGTTACCGACGCAGCTCTTGCCACCGACTATTTGTTCCAGCGCGGCGTGGGCGGCCTTACGCCGCTTGGTGGCACCGAAGAGATGGCGAGTTACAAGGGCTATGGCCTGGGCATGATGGCGCATATTTTGGGCGGCGCGTTATCGGGTTCGTCGTTTTCACCGATTCGCGTCAGGACGCAAAAACCGCAAGACCCGGACAACCTTGGCCACTTTTTCATGGCGATTGATCCTTGTACCTTTCGCGCCGAGGGCGAGTTTGAAGATGATCTGGATGAGGCGATTGATCTGTTGCACAACGTGCCGCCCATCGACGCGGCGCGGCCGGTGCTGGTGCCGGGGGACCCGGAAGCGCTCGAGCGTGAGCGGCGTCTGCGCGATGGCATCCCCGTGCCGGCTGCCTTGATGGAGCAGATTCGCGTTGTGTGCGCGCGCTGCAATGTGCCGTTTTTGCTGGAGTAACAACATGATCAAGTTTTGGTTGCACGTTGTCGTTTCGCAGGCTTTGCGGGTTTTACGGGTGTTGCCGGTTTTGCGGGTTTTGCGGGTTTTGCTTTGGCGGGGGTTGCAAGTGTTACCAGGGCCACTGGCCGTGCTCGCACTACATGGCACCGCGCTGGCGGCTGACCCCTACCCCTCGCGCCCGGTGCGCCTCGTCATTCCGTTCCCGCCCGGCGGGAGCAATGATGTTGTGGGCCGTTTGATTGCACAGCAGCTCTCAACGCGCCTCGGCCAGCAGGTGGTGCCCGACAACCGCGCCGGTGCGGGCGGCATGATCGGCACCGAGTCGGTGGCCAAGGCCGAAGGCGACGGCTACACGATTTTGTTTGCGTCCTCCGCCTTTGCCGCCAACAGCTCGCTCTACAAACTGCCCTATGACCCGGTGAAGGCGTTTGCACCGGTGGCGATGATCGCGGCGGGTCCAAACGTTCTCGCCGTGGCGAGCAGCTTCCCGGCCAATTCGGTCAAGGAGTTGATTGCGATCGCGCGTGCCAAGCCCGGCACGCTCAACTACGCCTCGGCCGGCATCGGCAGTTTTCAGCATCTTGGCGGCGCGCTGTTTGTGAGCATGGCCAAGGCCGACATCGTGCATGTGCCGTTCAAGGGCGGTGGCCCGGCGATGGTCGATGTCACCGCAGGCAACAC
>JANNCZ010000377.1:0-4636 GCA_031387185.1 Burkholderiales bacterium | reverse complement strand
GTACGGCGCCGAGGCGCGTCAGGCGTTCGCGCACGTCAGGCGTCTGCAGGATGCGGCCGATTTCGGCGTTGAGTTTCTCAACGATGTCACGCGGTGTTTTGACGGGGGCCAGCAGGCCAATCCAGAAATTGAATTCGGCCGCGGGCACGCCGGCTTCCGCAACGGTTGGCACCTCGGGCAGGGCCGCCGAGCGCGCGGCCGATGACACCGCGATGGCGGTGAGCTTGCCTGCACGCACCGTCGGCAGGGCAGCGATGATCGGGAAGAAACCAAACTGCGTGCGCTCGCCCACGGTCTCGGTCACCATGTCGAGCGCGCCCTTGAGCGGCACGTGCACGGCGTCGATGCCGGTGGCGGCCAGAAATTTTTCGGCATTGACGTGCGACGCACTGCCGATACCGCCCGAGGCATAGTTGAGGCTGCCGGGTTTGGACTTGGCGAGCGTTATCAGATCAGGCAACGACTTGACACCGAGCGACAGCGGCACCGCGAGCACGCTGGGCAAACTGGCAAACGGAATCACCCCTGCCAAATCCTTGAGCGTGTCGTAAGGCAGGTTGGCATAGAGCAGCGGATTGACCACGTGGCCGGCGGACACGACGATCAAGGTGTAGCCATCCGGCTCGGCCTTGGCGACCTGCCCGGTGGCGATGACGCCCCCTGCGCCCGGGCGGTTCTCCACATTGACTGGCTGGCCCCAGCTCGCGGCAAGCTTCTCACCCACCGTGCGGCCGAGGATATCGCTCGCGCTGCCGGGGGTGAAGGGCACGACAAAGCGGATTGGCTTGAGCGGAAACGTGGCTGCTGATTGTGCCGATGCCATGTTCCCGCCGGCAAGCGATGCGGCCAGGCATGCAGCCGCGCCAGCGCGCATCGCGATGCCGGTCGCACCGGGGCGGCGTACTGCAGGCCGCGTGTTCATGGCGCCTTGCCTTTCTTCTCGCGTAAAGCCGCCAGATGCGGATACTTTTCGGTCAGCAATGAGCCGTGATAGTAAGTCTTGGCAAATGCCGGATGCGCGCGAATCAATCCGAGCCAGTTCGCAATGGCCGGCTTGCCGGCCCAGGCGCCGTCAAGGTTGATGTCGTCCATGCGCACGATCACCGGCATGATGGCAACGTCGGCGAGTGATATCTGGCTGCCCATCATCCACGGCCCGCCGTTCTCGTTGATCCATTGGTTCATGCGCGCGACGGTGCGGTTGAGGCGGTCGGTTGCCTGATCCATCTCGGCCTGCGGAAATCCGCTGCGCCCCATCGAGAGCAGGAACTCCTTGCGCAGAGGTTTGGAATTGGCCAGAGCGACGAAGGCCGCTTCACTCATGTCCTTGAAGTGCGGCAAGAACGCGAGGTTGTAGGACGGAATGCGGATCGACGGCGTCGGAATTTCATCGATGTAACGCATCATCGAGCGCATGCGCGCGCGCTCGACCGCATCGCCGGGGGTGAAGCAACTCACGCCGGGTGCGATCTCGTCGAGATATTCGATGATGACGGCCGAGTCGAGCACCGCGCGGCCCTGATGCAAGAGGGCCGGCACCACACCATTCGGATTGATCTTCAGATACTCGGGTTTCAACTGATCGCCGGAAAACA
Source organism: Burkholderiales bacterium (assembly GCA_031387185.1). Lineage (GTDB taxonomy): Bacteria > Pseudomonadota > Gammaproteobacteria > Burkholderiales > JAEUOS01 > CANJDH01. Next base: position 3,041 of record JANNCZ010000377.1, on the reverse strand, counting down.
GATCCAGGCGGCGGTCGTCGTAGGTGAGGCCCTTGGCATGCATCACGAAGCGCACGCGCTGGCTGCAGGTGGACTGCGGCGCGTTGTAGAGCACAAACTCGCTCATGCCGCCGCTCCGCTCACCGTCGTTTCCGCGGCGCGTGCGGCAATCATGCCCAGCACCGAACGTGGCACCAGACTCAAGGTCGCGAGGCCCTTCATCGATGGCTCGCTGCTCTTGGCCGCCATGTCGCGCAGCGCGAGAAATGCTTCGCCCGCTGCCGTGTCGAGCCAGAACCATTCGGCAATGCTGTCCGGCGAATGGCGGCCCGGCTGCACTGACTTGGCTTCGTAGTAGAAGGTCTTCAATTCGTCAGCGGCGAGCTTGAGCGCGCCACCCGGCGTCATGCCCTCGCGATACAGCGCGGGCGGCGCAGACCCCAGCCATGACGTCACATAACTGCCGAGGGCACCCGGACGCAAGCCGGTCATGCCGAGCGTGGTGCGGCCATGTTGCCTGACCGCTACTTCGTGCCAGGCTTGTAATTGCGCGATCTCGTCACCAAGGCGCTCTGCGAGCGAGCCGTCAGATTTTTTGCGCGGAAAACTGACCGGGCAATTCTCGGCCTCGGGTACGTCGCCCAGGTCTTGATAGGGCGCGTCCTCGGTGAAATCTTCCAGTACCGGCCCGTTCTCGCGCTCCAGCAATTGCAGCGCGGCTTGCAAGACCCTGCGCTGAAACGCGGCGTCGTTGGGCACGCCGAGCGGGCGGCCAAGCATGAACGGCACCCACAGCGCACGCGGCGGATTGAGGGCAGCGGTGTGTTCGCGGATCAAGCTGATGGAAACGGTCGCGATGCCTTCTTCTTCAAGGTACTGGCCCAGTGCGCTCACGGCGCACGTGCAAACCGGTCAGACCGGGGTGAGCACGACGGCATCAACGCCATCGCCCCGGAGCAGTTTGGCGAGCTCGCGCGCCTTGGGCTCAAAGCGCGTGATCTGCGGCATCGCACCCATGAACGAATAGTGAAATTTTGCGAGCGAGCCGATGATCTTGTCACGCACCAGTTCCTTGAGGCGGTCGAGAGGGAACATCACGTTCCAGTCCGACTGAAAGCCGCTGCGGTCGAAGTTGACCGAGGCGTGGCTCATGACCACATCGGCTGGCAGCGAGTCAGCGGGGATCACGCGGTAATCGGTACCCGCACCGCCGTTGTCAAACGGCACGTCGCTGCGCAGATGCAGACCGGCGGTGGTGATGAGGGCCACGCGGCGCTGGTTGAGTGCAGGCCCCTTCACGAACGGCCGCGTCTCAAACTTGGGCAGGGTAGCAATGCGGTTGAGATGCCCTTCGGCTTCGGCAGCGGGCAGGTCGGCGAGTCTTACCATGGGGTTCTCCAGATTTGGGCGGGGAGGGGATGCGCCATCAACAGAGTGCGCCATCAACATCGCCTCTCTGACGGGTTGGCCGGGGTTGGCCGGGGTTGGCCGATTGCGGCAGGCAGTCAAGCGGTGTGCCAGTGTAGCGGCAAGCCGCCGCCCACACGCATAGGCATCGTCCGCAATCCGGGCACTTGTGTGGTGCCGCCGCGTTGACCGGGCGGCTGCACCCGACGCCGCCTGGAGTTCGCGTGCTCGGCTATTCCACCTTCAACCCGGCCTTGCGGGTGAGCGCTTCCCACACCGCGCCGTCCTGGTCGAACCAGGCTTTGGTCTCGGCGGGCGTGGCGAAGCTCATCACCGTGCCGCCATCACTCTCGAGCCGTTTGGCGAACGCTTCCGAGCGCACGGCCAGGCTCGCTTCGCGGTGGAGCTGCACCAGCACGGCCTCGGGCGTACTGGCTGGCGCCAGCATGAACGCATAGCCGTTCAGTTGCTGATACCCGGGCACCTGCTCGCTCGCGGCCGGCACCTGGGGCAGCACCTTGTTGCGTTGCGTACCGGCAATCGCAATCGCTTTCAGGCGCCCCTGGCGGATCAACGGCGCCGCGCTCTGCACCGTCATCACCACCATGTCAATGTGGTTGCCGCCGAGGGCGCTAAGCAGATCAGGCCCGCCGCGATAGGAAATCGGGTTGCCCTTGATCCTGGCCGCTTCCTCGAGGGCCATACCCAGAAAATGGCCGAGCGTACCGTTGCCGCCGAAACCCCATGAGAGTTTGGCCGGTTCGGCACGGGCTGCGGTCACGAAATCCTTGAGTGATTCGAGCTTGCTGGCCGGTGGCACCACGAACACGTAGGGCATCGTGCCCAGGTGCGCGACCGGCACGAAATCCTTGAACGCGTCATAGCCGCTATTGCGCACCAGTACCGGGTTGACGTAATGGTTGATGCTGTTGACCAGCAGGCTGATGCTGTCGCCACCGCCGCTCTTGGCCACCTGGTTGGCGGCGATGTTGCCGCCGGCGCCCGGCTTGTTGTCGACAATGACCGATGCGCCCGAACCCTTTTGCAAGGCGTCGGCTATCGTGCGCGCCACGCCATCGACGCTGCCGCCCGGCGTGAAGGGCACCACCAGCCGGATCTTGCGATTGGCGAACGCAGTGTTGTCCTGGGCTTGGCTATGCGCCGCTACTGCGGCGAGCAAAGCTGCCAGACACAGGGCACCGATGGTGGAGGGGGTGGAGGGGGTGGAGGGCGTGGAGGGCGTGGAGGGGACACCAAAAGTGATGCGCCGCTCCTTCACCGAGGGCTCGAGGGGCGCGTGGGGCAATCGCATTGCGGCTTCTCCAGTGGCTTTTGTTGTCCCTGAGCATAGCCCAGAGCTTGCCTGGCCGGAGGGGCGATATGCATTCACGCCATGGCTGGAGAGGCGCATGCAGAGCGCGTCGCAGCGGCATGCAGTCTAAGAGTGGCTCTGGCAGCCATTCTGCGCGCTACCTTGCGAAATGAATCAGCCTTGGCGGCTGCCTTAGCGTGCCGCAGCGGCTTCGTTGCTGTTGTTCTTCGCCACCAGCGTTTTGATCAGGCCATCGACCCCATTGGCGCTGATGGCGCCATGAAACTGGCCCTTGTAGACCTCGACCAGACGCGCGCCGAATACCGACAGATCGGTGACTTTC
>JANNCZ010000341.1:0-2088 GCA_031387185.1 Burkholderiales bacterium | reverse complement strand
GTCGTCAAAGCGCATGTGGCACACGCCGCCGTAGTCGCGCGCGAGGCCGAAGTTGAGGCAAATGCTTTTGGCGTGGCCGATGTGCAGGTAGCCGTTGGGCTCGGGCGGGAAGCGCGTGCGGATCGCTGCGGGGTCTGGTGCTGCGCCGGCGTGCGAAGCGGCACTGCCGGGAGAGCCGCTCCAGGAGCGGCTCTTGAGCACATCACCGCGCAGGTCGGCATCAATGATCTGCCGCAAAAAATTGGATGCGGGTGCTGCGGTGGGAGTTGCCTGCGTCATTCAATCAGCCTTGATGTTTGCTTCCTTGACGACCTTGCTCCAGGTCGTCACCTGCTCGCGGATCTGCTTGTCAAAGACTTCGGATGCACCGCCGACGATGTCGATGCCGCTCTGGGTGAAGCGCTCCTTGACGTCGGCCAAGGTGAGGATGCGATTGATCTCGCTGTTCAATTTCGCCACCACGTCTTTCGGGGTCGCGGCGGGCGCGACGATGCCGAACCACACCTGCACCTGGTAGCCGGGCACGCCGGCTTCATCCACCGTGGGGATCTCGGGCAGCGCTGCAGAGCGCTTCGGCGAGGTAATGGCCAGTGCTCGCAGGCGGCCTGCCTTGATGTGTTGAATCACATTGGGCACGTTGTCGAACAGGGCTTCGACCTGACCGCCGATCAGGTCGGTGACGGCGGGCGCGCTGCCCTTGTAGGGGATGTGGTTGAGGTTGGTGCCTGACATGACCTTGAACAATTCCATCGACAGGTGGTTGGACGAGCCGTTGCCAGTGGACGCGTAGGGAATGCTGCCGGGCTTGGCCTTGGCCGCAGCGAGCAAATCCTTCACCGACTTGTAGGGTGACGCCGGATTGACCACCAGCAAATTGGGGGTGGAGCCGGCCCAGACCAGCGGCGCGAAATCACGCGTGACATCGAGCTTCGACTGCGGATGCAAGCTGTTGATGAGCGCAAACGGAAACGCGACGACCAAAATGGTGTGGCCATCGGGCGCCGACTTGGCGACAAAGTCGGTGCCGATCACCGTGCCGGCACCAGGCTTGTTGTCCACCTGCGAGCCGGGCGCGAAGCCCTTGGAAAACTCCTGCGCCAGCGTGCGGCCCAGGGTGTCGTTGAACGCGCCGGGCGGGAACGGCACCACCACCTTGATCGGCTTGGACGGAAAGCCCGCAGCAGACCCTTGTGCACCAACGGTTTGCGCGGCACATCCGATCAGCACGGCAACAATCAATGCAATTTTCGTGACCATTTTGTCCTCCTCGCTCAAACGTAACTCGGTCCTTCAATCACCGGGTGCCGGATCAAAAAGTCTTCATCGACTTCCAGTCCCAACCCCGGCCCTTCAAGCGGACGCACATTGCCATCCGCATCGACTTTGTAAGGCTCGTTCACCATCACGTCACGAAACAGATTGTTCTTCGATACATCGCCCTCGAAGTAACCGGGGTGATCGAGTGCAGCCAGCACGTGGATCGATGCCGCCATGTTGAGGCCTGTCATCGAGGTGTGTGGATGCACCGGCAGCTTGTGCGCCGAGGCCATCGCCGCGATCTTCATCACTTCGGTGACGCCGCCGGTCTTGGATAAATCTGGCTGCAATATCGTGACGATGCCCTCGTCAATCAGGCGCGAAAACTCGAAGCGCGTGTAGTGGTTCTCGCCGGCAGCGAGCGGTACGCGGCCGAACGCCTTGGCCTCGCGATAGGAGCGGTAGTCGTGCGCGGGGAAGGGCTCTTCCAGCCACGCGACGCCATGTGCATCCAGCCCCGGCATCACGGCGCGTGCATCTGCCACCGAGTAGCCGATGTTGGCGTCGGTCAATATCACCAGATCATCACCAAACGCCTTGCGAATCGCCGCGACACGCGCGAGGTCATCCTTCGGGTTGTCGCCGAGGCGCAGCTTGACCGCCTTGTAACCGGCCGCTACATGCTGCTTCGCTTCTTCAACCAACTCGGCGGGCGGCTGAAAGCCCAGCGAAATGCCGCCTGCGTAGGCCGCGATGGGTTTCGAGACACCGCCGAGCAATTTGTACAAAGGCCAGCCGGTCGCCTTGCCGCGAATGTCCCACAGCGCCATG
>JANNCZ010000336.1:0-3564 GCA_031387185.1 Burkholderiales bacterium | reverse complement strand
ACCAGGTTGATCAGCTCCGCCACTTCGCTCGGATTCAAGCCGGCCATGACTTCATCGAGCAGAACCAGGCGCGGCTCCAGCGCCAGCGCCCGTGCCACTTCGAGGCGGCGCCGCTCGGACAAGGTCAGTTCACCGGCCTTGACGTGGATGCGGCTGTTCAAACCCACTTCGTCGAGCTTGGCGCGCGCCAGCGCTTCGGCCGCGCGCAGTTTGGGATGGTGCAGAAAGGCGCCGACCATCACGTTCTCGAGCGCAGTCAGACCGGTCAGGGGCTTGGCAATCTGGAAGGTGCGGCCGAGCCCGAGCCGGGCGCGCTTGTCGGGGCGCAGGTGGTTGATCACCTTGCCGTCCAGACGGATTGCGCCGCTGCTGGGGGCGAGTTGCCCGGTAAGCAGATTGAACAGGGTGGTCTTTCCCGCACCATTGGGGCCGATGATGCTGACGATCTCGCCCTGACGTACATCGAAGGACACCTTATCGACTGCACGCAGCCCCTGGAATTGCTTCCCGACCGCGTCGACGCTCAGGAAGGCCTCAGTCATGCGGTGGCCCCCGGTGTTGGTGCGCCCGGCGTTTGCGCTCGTGCCAACGCTGCCACAGCTTCTCGATCACGCCGGTAACGCCATGGCGCATGAACAGCGCCGCCAGCAGCATCAGGCTGCCGAGAATCACCAGATGCATGCCCGGCATGCCACCGCCCAATTCCGCGCGCAGCCAGCTTTCGGCCGGGATGATGAGAAAGGCGCCGAGCACCGGCCCGCTGATGGTGCCAATGCCACCGATCAACGCGAGCAGGGCAAATTTAAAGCCGATCTCGTTGAGCGAAAACAGGGTGGGCGGATCAATCGTGCGCACATACATGGCGAACAGCCCACCGCCGGCAGCGGTGAGTGCGGCACTGATCGCGGTGCCGCGCAGCTTGACGCCGGCGACATCGATGCCGGCCGCGCGCGCGGCGTCTTCATCCTCGCGCACTGCCAAGAGGTAGTAGCCGAGGCGGCTGCGCCGGATGGCGAGCGCGATGCCGACGCAGATCGCCATGAAACCGAACATCAACAGCGCGTAGCTCAGCGGATGCGCAAAGATCATGTTGCCCAATGACGCGCGAAACGGAATCTGCAATCCGCGCGGCCCGCCGGTGAGCTGTTCGAGGTAATTGGCCATCACGAAGCCGACCTCGTTGAAGGCCAGCGTGGCAATCGCAAAGAACGAGCCTTTGAGACGGAAGGTGGGCCAGAAGATCAGAGGGCCGATCAGGGCGCACAGTATGGCGCCGGGGATCAGGCCGAGCCAGGGCGTCACGCCCCACAGCAAATACAGGCGCGCGGTCATGTAGGCGCCCACCGCGAAAAACACGCCGTGTCCGAGCGAGAACTGGCCGCCGAAACCGGCGATGATGTTCCACGCTACCGCCAGCCCGGCGAACAGATAGGTGTAGACCAGGATATTGAGCCAGAAGCGGTCGCCGGACAGCAGCGCCAGGGGCAACAGCGCCAGCGCCAGTCCGGCGGCGAGCAAGCACAAGGCGCGCCGCAGCGAAGGGATGCCGCCGTCTGCGGGCTGTGCCTTGGCGTTGACTTGACTCATGACTGCTCCCGGAAGCCGACTTCTTCCGCGCCGACCTGGCCAAACAGCCCGGTCGGGCGGATCACCAGCACCGCCAGAAAAATCAGGAACCAGATCGCCTGCTTGAGTTCAGGATCGATGTAATAACCGGCAAACGCCTCGACGATGCCGACGATCATGCCGCCGAAATACGCCCCGGCCACACTGCCCAGACCACCGAGCACCACGACCGCGAAGGCGGCGAGAATGAAGTTGCCGCCGATGCCGGGCGAGAGCGTGTAAATCGGCGCCATCAAGGCCCCGGCCAGCCCGGCCAGTGCCGCGCCTATGCCGAAAGTGACCATGAAGGTGCGCTCGACATTGATGCCCATCAGGCGCGCCGCCTGGCGGTCTTGCGTGACCGCGCGAATCGATTTGCCGGTCAGCGTGCGATGCAGGAACAGGTGCAGAAGAATCGCAATCACCGTCACCGCGACCAGGATGATGAGGCGCGTCGCGGTGATGCGGATATCGCCCAGCTCCAGCCCGAGCGAGCCTACCTTGGTCGGCACGCTGTAGCCTTCTCCGCGGGTGATCGCCAGCACCACGTTCTGCAAAACCGTCAGCAGCGCAAAGGTGGCAAACATCTGCATCATCGACTCGGACTGCAAAGGCTGGATGATGAGGCGCTGTACCACCAGGCCAAACACAAACAGCGCCGGCACCACCAGCAGCACCGCAAGGTAGGGCTCGATACCCAGTTGCGAGTAGGCCAAAAACACGCCATACATGCCGAGCATCACCAACTCGCCATGGGCGAAGTTGACCACCCGGATCACGCCGAAGATCAGGTTCAGGCCGATGCTCACCAGGGCGTAAATGCCGCCGAGCAGGACCCCCACCGTCAGCACATGCAGCAGCGTATTCATCGCACTGCCGGCCGGGTGTGGCCGCGCAGTGGGGGAAGTCGCCTGTGGCGTGACCAGGCCATGTTATTGCTTGCGCGGCACGTTCTTGAGCGTGATGCCGGCGTTGCGTGCGGCGACCGGGAACACCGTGATCTGCTTGCCGCCCTGCCACTGAATGACTGTCGGAAACGCCCGCGTGTTCTGAAATTTCTCGTCAAACTTGACGCCGAACCCGGCCGGATACGACCCGAACGGCTTGTCCATCGCCGCAGCTGCCGCGCGCACCTTGTCGGGGGCGGTGCTGCCCGCTGCCTGCACCGCGTCAAGCAGGATTTTCATGCCGGCATAGGCAGCAAAGCTTTGCGGTGCAATCGGTTCGCGGTTATAGGTCTTGCGATAGTTGGCCAGATAGGTGCTGCCGCCGCCCGCGTATTTTTCCGAAATGTCGGGGCGCGGGTAAGACACCACGTGCAGGCCTTCGAGGTAATCGGCACCGAGCGCGTCGAGCGTCTCGAAGGTGTCGCCGGTGCCAACCCACAACATGGCCGGCGGCTTGTAGCCCTGTTCGCGCGCGGTGCGCAGCATCAGATTGCCGTCGATCACATAGCCCACCTGCACCCACACGTCCGGGTTGGCGCGCTTGGCGCGCAGCACCACATCGGTCAGATCGGCAGCGCGGAAGTTGTGCGCACCGATACCGAGGATCTTGATGCCGCGCTTTTCAAAATCGGCCTTTTGCGCATCGGCAATCGACTTGCCGTAGATCGAGTCTTCATGCTCGATCCAGACCGTGACATCGCGCGCCTGCTTGCCCAGCGCCGGCGCGATCATCTCGGCAATCGCGCGCACACCGACATCGGCGAAGTTGACCGCGTACGGGCCGGCCCGCACAAAGTTGGGCAGCTTGCGCTCGGTCAGTTCGACCGCGAGGGCATTGGTGTCCCACCACAGCTTGTCATGGCGTTGCGCCGCGTCGCTGCCGGCATTGGCGATGGCCGAGACGTAGGTGCCGACAAAGATCTCGACTTTCTCGCGGGTCGCGAGCTGATCCACTGCGGCAATGCCCTGCTGCGGGTTGGTGGCGTCGCCGCGTACCAGTTCGATCTTGCGG
>JANNCZ010000315.1:0-10232 GCA_031387185.1 Burkholderiales bacterium | reverse complement strand
GCGAACAATTGTTCGAGCGACAAGCGGCCGTGAAAGATGTCGCCATCGGTGAGGCCGAAGGTGCGTTCCAGGTCGAGGGGCGTCAACACCTGGCGAGCGATCACGCTGCGCTTGAAGTTGGGGGCGAAGCGGGAGACGGTGTCGATGACGAGATCGGCGGCACGGTCGCGTGCGTCGTCCCAACTTGCCCCCAGTGTCGATCCGGTGGGCAGCTGTGGCGCGAAGCTTTGGCAGAACAGGCTCGCCACATGCTGCCCTGATGGCGCAAGCGTGTCATCGAGCGTGCTCGGAATCAACACCTCAACCACAGGCTGCATGGACATGCCGGTGGCGCGCGCGTCTTCGTAGGCGCGGTGCATGTACTCAAGCGACGGCGCGAGGATGATGCCGGCGCCGTGGTGTGGCTGCTGTTGTGTGCCGAGGCCGCAGAAGTCGGGCAACTCGGAGAGCGCGACGTTCATGCGCAGCACGCCCGAGCCGGTCTTGAAGCGCTGCATGCGCGTGCGAAATTCGACCGGCAGATCGCTCGCTTCGACAAGCTGATTGAACAAAAGCTTGGGGCCGACATTGGCGGCGATGGTGCGTGCGTGGATTTCTTCGCCGTCGTCCAGCGCCACGCCGGTGGCGCGGCCAGCGCGCGTGATGACGCGCGCGACCTTGGCATTCAGACGAATCGTCACGCCGAGCCGCTCGCACTCCTTCGCCATCGCCTGCGTGATCGCGCCCATGCCGCCGATGGCATGGCCCCATGCGCCTCTCTTGCCGTTGACATCGCCGAAGCAGTGATGCAATTGCACGTAAGCCGAGCCCGGCGCGTAGGGCGAGGCCCAGGCGCCGACGATGGAATCGAAACCGAGCGCAGCCTTGAGCACGCCGGTCTCGAACCAGTCATCGAGCATTTCGCCGGCGCTGCGGCCAAACAGTTCGATCAGGTCGCGCTGCGCTTCCATTGACAGGCCGCGCAGGGCGAGGCCCGCCTTGAGCGTGTCGATGAGGCCGCCCACCCCTGCATTGGGATCGGGCGGCGTTTTCAAAATCCATTTGCGCAACTCATCGGCGAGCAGATCTAGCATCGCGTAGTAGCGTGGCAGGGCTGCTGCGTCTTTGCTTGAGAAGCGTGCGACTTCACGCACGGTGTCTTCGACGTTGGGACCGACACGCAGTGCGTTCGGGCTGCCATTGCCCGCAGACCCGCTCCCAGAGCCATTTATGGCGATGTGGCTGGAGGCGGGGTCGACTGGCACAAAATTCGACATCGGCCGGTGCACGATGCGCAGGCCGTGTTCCGCCAAGCGCAAATCGCGGATCACCTGCGGATGCAGCAGGCTCACCGTGTAGGCCGCCACCGAATTGCGAAAACCGGGATGAAACGCTTCTGTGACCGCTGCGCCGCCGGCGATGTGGCGCGCCTCGAGCACCAGTACCTTGCGTCCCGCGCGCGCGAGGTAGGCGGCGCACACCAGACCATTGTGGCCACCACCGATGATCAGAGTGTCGTATAGCTGCGCGCTGTTGTGCATCGAACCGGCCCGATTTTGCGAGGCGTAAAATGCAGCGAGTGTAGCGTCTCTGCGGCACGATTTTCTGGAACACACATCATGGACAGCGTCGATCTCAACGTACTCAAATCTGTCCTTGCCTGGCGCAAGGCAGGGCAAACCGTCAACCTCGTCACCGTGGTCGAAACCTGGGGCAGCGCGCCGCGCCCGCCCGGTGCCTTGCTGGCGATTCGCAGCGATGGCCAGATCGTCGGCAGTGTCTCCGGCGGTTGCGTCGAGGACGACTTGATCGAGCGCTGCCGCAACGCGCCGCTGCTCGACAAACCACAAATGGTCTCTTACGGTGTCACCACCGAAGAAGCCGCGCGCTTCGGCCTGCCCTGCGGCGGTGCGCTCAAACTGGTGCAGGAACCGGTGCACGACACGGTGTGGGTCGAAGAGATTCTCGCGCGCGCCGCACGCCACGAACTCGCGCAACGCACCGTCAATCTGCAGACCGGCGCCGTCACCATCAGCGGCGCATCGCGCGCCGACAAGACTGCGTTCGATGGCGTCACGCTTAACGTTATTTACGGCCCGCTGTGGCGCATGCTGATCATCGGTGCCGGGCAATTGTCGCGCTATCTCGCCGAGATGGCACAGGCGCTCGACTACCTCGTCATCGTGTGCGACCCGCGCGAGGAATACCGCGCCGACTGGAACGTACCCAATGTCGAACTCGTCACCGGCATGCCTGATGACGTCGTGCTCGAACTCAATCTCGATGCACACAGTGCCGTGGTGGCGGTGACGCACGACCCCAAGCTCGACGACATGGCGCTGATGGAAGCGCTCAAGTCGCCCGCGTTTTACGTTGGCGCATTGGGCAGCCGCATCAACACCGCCAAGCGCCGCGAGCGTTTGAAAGAGTTCGATCTGTCCGAATCCGAAATCAACCGCCTGCACGGCCCCATCGGCCTGCGCATCGGCAGCCGCACCCCGCCCGAGATCGCCATCTCCATCCTCGCCGAAGTCACCGCCGTCAAAAACAAGTTCCCGCTCGACAAAGTGTCGGATAAAGCGACCGGTAATTTCGAAGCATGCGCGACCTGACGCCAGGAAAAAAAAGGGGTCAGACCCCTTTTAAATTAAATGGGGTCAGACCCCATTTAATTCGCATTGAAGTGCTGAGTGGCTGCGGCGTCCACTGACGTGTTGTCCGCACCTCCCGCGTTGCCAATAGCAATAGTGACGGGCGTGGCGGGCATCCTGCTCGCGGCGGGCTCATCGTCGCGCTTCGGTGGCTTCAAATTGATGCACGCCATTGACGGCGTGCCGATGGTGTTGAAGAGCGCTCTGGCCATGCGAGCCGCTCTGGGAGCCATTCTGGTGGCAGTGCGGCCCGGCAGCCCTTGTGTACCAACGTTGTTGGCGCAGGGCTTCAAGGTGATTGAATGTCCGCGCGCGCCCGAAGGCATGGGCGGCACGCTCGCAGATGTGGTCGCACAGATGCCGCAGCAGACCAGCGGCTACGTTGTTGCGCTGGCCGACATGCCCTTCATTGCGCCGCAGTCGATACGTGCCGTGGCGCGCGCATTGCAGGATGGCGCAACGCTCGCAGCGCCTGTGTATCGCGGCGAGCGCGGGCATCCGGTTGGGTTGGCAGCGCGCTATCGCGATCAATTGCTTGCGCTGCAAGGCGATGCCGGCGCGCGTGCCATCATCCAGCGCGACGGGGCCTTGATGACCTGGGTGGACGTCGATGATGCAGGCGTATTGCGCGATATCGACACGCCGGCAGATCTGCTGCCACGCGGCAACGCGGTGTAGTACTGGCGGCTGGGGAGAAGCAGCAAAAGCATCGGTGATGATGCTGCCACTCGCGGAATAAAAACGGGCCGGGGTTGCGCCAGCCCAATTTGGATACGCATTACAGCGCCGGCATTCGAAGCCCATGCCGCGTGCGCAAGCGTTCGCAAATGTGTGAGAGGGTTTCCGGTGCGAGGTCGGACAAATACACATCGCTGCCGGCCAGCATGAGCGAGCACTGCAGGGCGAAGACATCGGCGGATTCCGCAGCGAGTGCTATTTGCGGCTGTAGCGCAAAGCGCTGGTCCAGCAGGTTGGGCGGGCGTGATGCGGCGCTGGCGATCATGGCGGCTCCTTGCCGGGCTGAGCGGGTAGGCGCGCACGCTGCGAGCCGGTTGCCCAATGGCATTACGGCGGCAATGCCGGCTTCTTGAGACATAATTCACTGCCCCACGGTGGCGGTCGTGCGCATGTTTAGCGAGTCATGCCGGCACCGGATGGAGGCCATACAACGAGGAGGAGCCATGATGTTTTCTGCGAAGTGTTTTTCATCGGCAGCGCTGAGCGTTGCCGCGGTGTTGGCGGCATTGACGGGCATGCAAGCTGCCGCGCAGGATGCCAAGCCTGCAAACAAAGCTGCCGCTGCACCGGCTGCGCACACACCCGCCGCTGTCCTCGCCAGCAGCGGTGCGCAGGCAGACAAGTCCGGCGCGGATCTCGTCGATGGCATGTCGCGCGTGCGGCTCGCTCGCATCAGCCCGGCAATGAAAGAGCAGGCCGCCAAAAACATCTTCCCCGGTGCGGTCACGCTGGTGGCGCGCCACGGCAAGATCCTCCATTTCGAAGTGACCGGCCATCAAGACGCCGCACGCAGCGTGCCGCTGAAAAAGGACGCGCTGTTCCGCCTCGCGTCGATGACCAAGCCGGTCGTCACGGCCGCCGCGATGATGCTGGTGGAGCAGGGCAAGATGAAGTTGAACGATCCGGTCAGTCTCTACCTGCCCGAACTCAAAGACCTCAAGGTTGAGACTGCGAATGGCGACGTGGCGCCGGTGCGGCCAGTATTGGTGCAAGACGTGATGCGCCACACCGCCGGCTTTGTCTATGCGGGCAGCACCAAATCGCCACGCATCAAGGACGCGTACGAGAAGGGCAACATCGAGTCGCGCGAAACCGACATCACTGGCGACGAGATGCTCAAAAATCTTGGCCAGATTCCGCTCGCGCACCAGCCCGGCACGGTGTGGGAATACTCGATTGCGGTTGACGTGCTGGGTCTGCTCGTCGAGCGCGTCGCGGGGAAAGGTCTTGACGTAGTGCTCAAAGAACTGTTGTTCGACCCGCTCGGCATGACCGACACCGCCTTTTGGGTGCCGCCGGAAAAAGTCAATCGCCTCGCTGAAGCACTCGACGCCGACGCGCTCAAGGCGTCGATGCTCAAGTCTTACCGCATCACCTCCAACATGGCCGGCAAGAGCTACTTCAAGGGGGGCGCGGGTCTCGTTGGCAGCGCCACGGACTATCTCAAGTTTGCGCAGATGGTGGTCAACGGCGGCCACTACGCGGGCACGCGTTACTTGTCGAAGAAGACCGTGGACTTCATGCTCTCGGATCACACCGTGGGTATGGGTGGCACCACGATTGCCACCACCGGGCCGGGTTATGGCTTCGGCCTCGGCTTCGCGGTGCGCTCGGGTGATGGCATGGCGTGGGTGCCGGGCTCGAAAGGCGACGCGATGTGGGCGGGCGCCTGGGGCACCAGTTTCTGGATTGACCCGAAGGAGGGTTTGGTCGGCATCCTGATGGCGCAAGGGCCGTCCACGCGCGTGCATACGCGCATGCTGTTCAAAAACCTGGTTTACGGCGCGATGATGCGCTGACGCGATGCACGGGCGCGCGGCGCAGGACGCCGGTGTGTGCGCCTACCCTCACGCGCCGCGCCTGCGTGCGTGGCAATCGGGCCCGCCCCAGGGTTAACCAAAGCGGTTTGACCAATACCTGGGCGGGCCCAGCCCAGATATGTCAGGTGGATTAAAATGGGGGGTTGGCGTCGCTGCACGCCCCCTTCCGCGCACTGCGTCCCTGCACTGCGTCCTCGCATTGCGCCCCTGATCATGCCGACCACCAAGAAGCCCGCTGCAAAGTCCGCCGTCCGCAAGAGTGCCAAACCCGTGGCGCGCGCGGCGCAAAAACCGGCTGCCAAGCCACACGTGAAAACGGCGGCCAAGCCCTTGGCCAAAGCCAAACCAGTGGCCAACGCCAAGCCACTCAGCAAAGCCAAGCCTGTAGCCAAAACGGCTGCGAAGCAAGGCACCGCGAAGGCTCGCACCAAGCCGCCGGCCAAGCCCGCCGCCAAGCCGGCGCTGAAGCTGCCGCGCCCGGCGATCAAGCCGTCGATCAACGTCTTCGCGACGCCGTTTCCCGGCAATCCCTTCCTCGCGCCGGCGGCGGCAAAACCGCTGATGCCGCTGCCCCCGCCCGCAACTGTGGCCGGTGAAGACAAACGCTTTTGCTCCAGCTGCCAGACCCGCAAGCCGATTCAAAAGGGCAGCTACAAAACCAGCCGTGACGGACGTCATCGCCGCTGGATTTGTGTCGACTGCCTCGCAAAAAAAATCTCGCGCTAGACGCGGCCGGGCAGCGCTCGCGCTGATTGCCATCACGTGCGCGGCCATCGCGCGCCTCAGGCCTTGCACCACACCGGCGCAAATCCGCGCGCATCGATTTCAGTGTTGGCTGTCGAGCAACTACTCCACCCTCACATTCGCCTCGCGAATCACCTTGCCCCACTTGGCAATTTCCTCTTTGAGGAAGGTGGCGGTCTCATCCGGTGTGGTGCCCATCGGGATGATGCCCTGCGACTCGTACTTCTCCCTGAATGCCGCCGAGCGCGTGACCTTGGCGATCTCGTCCGACAAACGCTTGACGATCTCCGGCGGTGTGCCAGCCGGTGCCAGCACCATCGACCAGGTGCCGGACAAAAACCCCGGCACGCCCGCTTCGATCATGGTTGGCAATTCAAGCGCACCGGCGACGCGCTTGTCAGCCGTGGTGGCCAGCGCGCGAATCTTGCCGCCGCGCACATGCGGCATCATCAGCGAGGTGGCATCAAACGCCACGCCAATCTGCCCGCCGATCAAATCAGTGAGCAGCGGTGCCGTGCCCTTGTAAGGGATGTGCTGCATCTTCGTGCCGGTAAGGTTCTTCAGATATTCCATCGTCAAGTGCGCCGCCGCGCCGTTGCCCGACGAGCCAAAATTGATCTTGCCCGGGTTGGCCTTGGCATAGGCAAGGAATTCGCCCACCGTCTTCGCGGGGAAGTCATTGTTGACCACGAGGATCAGCGGGGAGAGCGAAGTCAGCGACACCGGGGCAAAATCCTTGACCACATCAAACGGCAGCTTCGGGTAGAGCGTGGCGTTGGCCGAGTGCGCGGCAATCACCGTGACCAGCGTGTAGCCATCGGGCGCGGCCTTGGCGACGATGTCGGCACCGACGATGCTGTTGGCCCCCGGCTTGTTCTCGAAAATCATCGTCGTGCCGAGTGCGCGCGCCAGCGGTTCGCCAACGCCACGCGCCATCGTGTCGGTGTAGCCACCCGGCGTGTAGGGCACGATCATGCGGATTGGTTTGGCCGGATAGGCTTGCGCCAGTGCTGCGCCCGGCAGCAGGGCAGCGGGCAACAAAAGACCCGCGCTCAGGAGCAGGGCATGGCGGGCTTGCAGGAAGACGTAGCGCATGGGGTTCCTCGGTAAGTGGTGGTTGCCGCAGCGGTGGCGTGCCGTATCGTAACCAATTCGTGCAACGGGCGCGTCGCGCGGCCAACACGCCCGGCTATTGCCCGCGGCTCACTGCAAACTTACCATCCACAACCTGCAATAATCCGCCCGCACAAATGAAGCCAGCGCATTTTGTTGAGTCCGGCGCAGCAGAACAGTTATTCAGGAGACAGGCATGAACAAACGGCATTCCCTCACTGCATTGGCCACCTTCGCCGCGTTTGGCGTGGGTGCATTTGCGTTGAGCGGTCACACGCTCGCGCAGGGCTACCCCAACAAATCGGTGAAGGCGATCATTTCTTTCCCGGCGGGCAGCTCGACCGACATCGTCGGCCGCATCGTGATGCAAAAAGTGGCCGAGGGCTGGGGCCAGCCGGTCGTGATTGAAAACCGTGGCGGTGCCGGTGGTTCCATCGCTGCCAACGCGGTCGCCAAGTCACCCGCCGATGGCTACACGCTGCTGATCGACTCGGGCGCGCACGCCGTCACGCCGGCGATGTATGCGAGCCTGCCGTATGACCCGGCGAAGGACTTCATCGACATCGTGCCGCTGGCGATTCAGCCCAACGTGCTGGTGGTGCCGGCCGCCTCGCCCTACAAGTCGGTGATGGACCTGGTCAACGCCGCCCGCGCCAACCCCGGCAAGATCAACTTCGCTTCGGCCGGCACCGGCAGTGGCACCCATTTGAATCTCGAAAAATTTGTTGCCGCAGCCGGCATCAAGGTCACGCACGTACCGTTCAAAGGTACGCCCGAAGTGTTGGCCGGTTTGCTCTCAAACACCGTCGATAGCTACTGGTCGCCGATCTCCGCCACGCTCGGTGTGCTCAAGGGCGACAAGCTGCGCGCCCTCGCGGTGAGCACGCCCAAACGCAGCAGCCTGCTGCCCGACCTGCCGACCACCGGTGAAGCCGGCGTCGCCAATGCCGATGCGCCGCTCTGGTTCGGCGTGTTCTCGCCGGCCGGTGTGCCCGCTGATGTGGTCGCGAAAATTTCCGCCGATGTGCGCAAGGCTCTCGCCAGCGCCGACGTAAAGCAAAAGCTCACGGCCGGCGGCAACGACGTGATGGACATGTCCACGGCAGAGTTCACCAAGTTCGTGCGTGATGAAACCGAGTCGTATGCGAAGGTGATTCGCGCGGCGGGGATCAGGCCGCAGTAAGGCTGGCGCTGCTCAAACTGCGGGCTTGCGCCACACACTCGCCAGCCACGGCTGCTGCTCACGCGGCAGACCGGGCGGGCGGTAGTAGTGGGTAAGCGGCACAAATCCTGCCGCAGTCACGAAGGCGCTCCACGCGTCGAAGTCGTGATACGCGCCATAGCGCCCGCGATTCCAGCCTTCACTATTATCGCCGCGCGGGTTGGATGAAAACAGCACGCCGCCGGGTTTGAGCGTGGCGCACAAACCGCGCAACACGCGCGGCAACTCCTGCGACGGCACATGAAACAGCGACGCGTTGGCGAACACGCCATCGAACTGCGCCGCCGGCAAATCAAGCTTCAAAAAATCCTGCTGCCACACAGCGCAGCCACTGTAGCTGCGCGCCATCGCGGCAAACTGGGCCGAGCCGTCGAGGCCCACTGGCGCGTGGCCGAGCATGGCGAACGCCTTGAGGTCGCGCCCCGGCCCACAGCCGAAATCGAGAATCTTGTACGGCGCCGCAGCCTCGATGTGATCGAGCAATGCAGACATGTTTTGCTGCACGTCATGGTCGCGCGTGCCCTGCCAAAAATCGGCAGCGCGCTCGTTGTAGTGCGCGAGTGTTTCTGCGGCGATGCGCGCGAGTTCGGTGGTGTCGATGGTCATGGTGATTTCAGCGAAATCACTTCAAGAAACGTTTTTCGGGAGACGCATTGCAGGAAGCGCATTTCAGGAAAATGCGAACTCCGCGCCATCGTATTCCGTCGCGGGGTGTAGCGCGCCAGAAGCCAGGCGCGCGCGAAACGATTCAAGCAGCGCACGCGTCGCCGCTTCGACCCGCGCATGCAATGCCAGCCGTACATGCGCACTGGCTTCAATGCCGATGGCGCGCTTGCTGCCGCACGCCAAGCGGCCATCGAGAAAATCGCGCACCGCCAACTCAATGCAGTAGCCCGAATCCGCAATTGCCGACGCGATAAACACTTCCGGCTCGCGCTGCGTCCAGTCAAACACATTGCCGATCTGCGCAACGCCACGCTCGCGACAGGCGCGGATTGCGCCGTCGCGCCCGCCGTCGATCATCGCGAACAGCACGTCAGCGCCGGCATCGGCCTGGGCGCTTACCACGCGATACGCAAGGTCAGCGTCATGCTGGTTGCCGCAAAAGGTGGTGAGCAGCTTCACAGCCGGGTTTTGCGTGCGCACGCCATCGGCAAATGCGGCGCGGCCCTTCAAGCCGGGGCGCACTTTCTCGCCCGACATATGCGCGACCACACCAGTCCTGGTTGTTGCCGCAGCCAGCACCCCCGCGAGAAACGCCGACTGCTCTTGCAACACTTCGTAGCAGGCCACATTGGCAGCGAGGTAGTCGCCTTGCGTGATGGCAAAGCGCGTCGCCCCAAACTCGGGCGCGACAGCAGCGACGGGCGCATCGCCTTGCCCGCCGTGGGCGATGACGAGGTCTACGCCCACCGTGCACAAGCCATGCAAAAACGCTGCGCGCACTGCGGGCGCCGAAGGCTCGCACCAGTGCACCGCGAGTGCCGGGAACAGCGCGCGGGCCCGCTCAACGCCGGCAAATCCCGACTGATTGAATCCGCCACGGCCCTCGGGGCCAAACAGCACAACGGCGATGCGTGGCGCGTTCAATTAAGTTTCGCCCCCGACGCCTTCACCGCCGGCGCCCACGCATTGACTTGATTCGCCACAAACGCAGTGAACTCCACAGGCGACATCGCGCGCGGCGAAATGCCCAGGTCATCCAGTTTGCGCACCACATCCGGCCGCTTGATGATCTCCGTCATCGCCGCGTGAATCTTCTCCACCGCCTCGCGCGGCACACCGGCTGGCCCCGAGATGCCGAGAAAATTCTCTGCGACCAAATTTGGCAGACCCGCTTCGATCACCGTGGGGATTTCCGGCACCGACGCCATGCGCTCGCGCGAGGTCACCGCCAGCAGGCGCAACTGCCCGCTCTTCATATAGGGGATGTTTTGCGCAAGACTGTCGACCGCCACCTTGATG
>JANNCZ010000308.1:0-10494 GCA_031387185.1 Burkholderiales bacterium | reverse complement strand
TGGCGATGGCAAATGTGTCCACAGCCCGCAGCCTTTACAATTCCGGATCAAACATCTCACGCAGTGGCTGGTACTTTAATCCATACTTCGGCTACGCTACGTTCATTCCAATGAACGGCATGTTTCGCAATCCATGGGGCTATAACTATTACAGCCCCAGCCGCGTATACCGCTACTACTCAAATTACGCATCGAATGTAGGCTATGGTGGTGGCCAAAACAGAAATACTCCAGCCACACCAAATTTTGGCAACGGGCCAACCTACAATTCTTCGCTGGGCTATAACATAGATACCAGGGCCGGCATGGCTTCCAGTAACATCAACACTTCCTCACAAAGCGTTTCCGCTCCTGCGATGAGTGCTCCAGCAGCATCCAGAAGCGACGCCGCAGGAGCAAGCAGCGGATCGGCTTTCCATCTCGATTCAATCGTCACATCAACCTCCTTGTGTATCCGTTGCTATTTGAAAAAGAGCAAAGCAAGAAATTTTTTGAAATCAGTACCTTGCACCAAAGTGCCTACGCCCCACTACGCCTGAAGGTTTGCTTTCGCTTCTCGGCACGCACAGCCAATCCTTCGAGTTCGTTCTCATAAATTCCGAATTCGCGCGCACGCAATACCAGCTCGCGCCACACCGGGCCACGGTCAGGTCTGGCGACGAGTTCGCAGACATAGCCTCCCGTTCGGTCAAGCGCGCGGATGCGGAGTGCGGAGGCTATGCCGGGCAGCTGGGCAAAGAGGCGTAACAGGCGCACGATGCCGAAGATGCGGTCTTGGTCAGGCGGCGTGAGCATGGAAACTGGAATTTTTGCAAAGCACAAGTCCTACCCATAGTCATTGCAATGACTTTTCCCGGGTCTTTGGAATCAAGAGGTTGCGGAAGCATTTTTTCTTCCGCGTCGCGGCATTTTTGAATGCCTTGAGCATTGGTTGCCCATTTGCTGCCGGCTTCCCAGCCGGGGTGGCGTGTTGCGCCTGCCAGCACGCGGGCTTTGCTCTGGCGCGTATGGCAGACGCGACTATAGCCATGCGCTGCTGCTGGCGCAAGCTCATTCGCTGCTGATGGCCAATGCGCACAACGGATCGGGCTCGGGGCGCGTTGCGCATGCGCTCCGTGCGTGGCCTCTTTGATAAGCACCGGCAGATTACTTGATTCCCAATTCGCGCCGCGCCGCATCGAGCAATCCTTCTGACAGGTTGAGCAGCACACCGTCGGCGAGCCATTGTTCCGGGGTGGGCATTTTGATGGGGGCTTCGATGGCCGTGATGGCATAGCTGCCGTGGCTGTCCATGCGCTTGACCTTGAGCATGGGCGGCAGGCTGTGGCCTTCCTTGAAGCGCTTGTAGATGCACTTCCAGGTGCGGATGCTGTTGTGCACAGTCTTGACCTTGGTGTCGCGGTCGTTGCAATAGGCGATGCGCAGGTCGTTGGCGCAGTAACGGCGAAAGGTGCGCCAGTCGGTGATTAGGCGCGCGGCTTCGTCGAGGGCGGCGGCGTATTCGTGCACGTTGATGTTTAGGCTGCGGTGCTTGTTGACGATCATGCTCACGCGCTGCTCGGCGAAGTCGAAGTTGCCGGGGGCGTTCATGGTGCGGGTTCTCCTGCTGCAGGTGCGGGGGTGATGTTCACGGCCAGATCGGCCTCGATGCCGGCTTTACCCTGGAGGCCGGCTTTATCCGGGATGACAGCTTTACCCGGGATGACAGCTTTACAATTGCGGCGCCATTCCAATGAGGTGTCCGCCATGCCAACCTCTGCCGCAGCAAAACGCCTGATTGAAGTGCCCGCTGATGTCTGGGCTGCCTTGCGCCTAAAGTCCGGCGCCCCAATCCGTTGGGAAATCCGTGGCGATGCAGCTGTGATGCGCCCAGACAGAGGCAATCTGAAACGCCGCACCACTGTCGCTGACGTTGCCGGCATGCGCGCTTCCAAGCTGGTCTGCAACCGGCAGTCAAGGCACTTTGACGCCGCACGCCCGGCGCGCCGCTTGGCGAGCGGCGTCTGATAGCCCTTGGGCAGATGCTCAATGGTCTCGTCAATCTCCGTCATCTTGCCCGCACGGCCAGTCTTTTGAGTTCGTTCTCACACATCTCAAACTCGCGCGCACGCCGGTGTGCTGCCGGTCTTGACGTGCGCTGCGATTGAACGAGAGAGACTAGTGAACAGCCGTCACTTTGTCACGGACATTTGACCATTCGGAGTGTGATATTTGACCACTCAGAGTGTGACAATTGACCATTCGCGAAGGAGCAATGCACGGCCAGCGCTGGCGCCTCTACCGGAAGAACGCTTTCGACTTTGTGAGGTAAACCGGGCGCCGGCGCGCCAAAGTAATTGGGCCTGCCGGTCTGCACAATGGAGGACTACGCGCCCTCCACCGCCGCCAATATCGCCTCATCAAATATCGCCACCGCGCGCGTCCAGCCGGCCGATGCGCCGCGAATCTTGTGCGGGAAGCAACTGATGACAAAGCCATCGGCCGGCAGGGCTTCGAGGTTGTGCAGCTTTTCGAGATGGCAGTAGCCGGTGTCGCGCCCGGCCTTGTGGCCTTCCCAAATCAGCGAGGCATCGCCGGTATCGGCGTATTTCTGCGCGGTGTAGACGAAGGGCGCGTCCCAGCTCCAGGCATCGGTACCGGTGAGGCGCACGACGGCAAGATTCACAGCGACCAGATTTGCCGTCGCTTTACAATCACGCATCGACTTGTATGAGGTGCCTGCCATGCCTGCTTCCGCCGTAGCAAAAAGGCTTATCGAAATTCCCGCCGACGTATGGGCTGCCCTGCGCTTGAAACCCGGAGTGCCATTGCAGTGGGAAGTGCGCGGCAGTGAAGCCGTGATGCGGCCCGCCGCGCATCCTGCCGCCGCGATTGACGAGGTATTCGGCATGCTTCGCAAACATGTGAAGCGCGCGGGTGCGAAAGCGCCCTCGCCAGCGCAGATGCGCGCCGCCGCAAAGCAAGCGGCGGCAAAACGCTTTTTGCGGTCCACCAAGGATGTCGCGTGAACGCATTTGATACCAACATCGTCGTGCGGATTCTGGTAGACGATGATCCGAAGCAGAGTGCGCGGGCGCGCGCTGCCGTGGCCGCTGCGCTGGACCTCCGTCCAGAAGTGCGCCACCCATAGCGAAACTGCGGTGCGTGTCCGGCGCGAGCGCGGAACTGCCTCTATGCGGCGTTCACCGCCGCCAAAATCGCCTCATCAAATATCGCCACCGCCCGCGTCCAGCCGGCCGATGCGCCGCGAATCTTGTGCGGGAAGCAACTAATGACAAAGCCATCGGCCGGCAGGGCTTCGAGGTTGTGCAGCTTTTCGAGATGGCAGTAGCCGATGTCGCGCCCCGCTTTGTGGCCTTCCCAGATCAGCGAGGCATCTTTGGTGGCGGCATATTTTTGCGCGGTGTAGACGAAGGGCGCGTCCCAGCTCCAGGCATCGGTACCGGTGAGGCGCACGCCGCGCTCCAGCAAATACATCGTGGCGTCGTAGCCCATGCCGCATCCGGCGCTGACAAAGTCGTTGTGGCCGTAGCGCGAGCCGGCGCGGGTGTTGACCACCACGATCTCCAGCGGCTTCAAGGTGTGGTCAATGCGCTTGAGTTCGGCTTCGACATCCGCAGCGGTGACGACATAGCCATCGGCAAAGTGGCGGAAGTCGAGTTTGACGCCGGGCTGGAAGCACCAGTTGAGATCAACTTCGTCAATCGTGATCGCGCGTTCAACGCCGCCTACGCTGCGGTTCATCGTCGGATGAAAGTGATATGGCGCGTCGAGATGGGTACCGTTGTGGGTGGAAAGTGATATCTGCTCCACCGCCCACACCGCTTCGTCAGGCAGGTCTGATTGCTTCAGGCCGGGGAAAAACGGCGCCATCTGGTGGAAGGAATTTTCGTGATTGAAGTATTCGATCCTGGGGGCGAACGAAGGCGGGTCGGACACCACATCGTTTTCCAGGTAGATCGACAGATCAACGAATTTGCGTGGCATGGGTTTTCCTCGGATCGGCGTGGACACCGAAGTCCACAACATATGCAAAAGGCCGGGGATACCCGGCCTTTTTATTATTGCATCGTTCGGTTTGCGTTTTTCACAAACCCAATCACACGCCGCTCATGTCCACCGGCGCGCCAGTCTTGGCAGCGATGTCTTCTTTGGTAACGCCCGGCGCCAGCGCAACGAGCTTGAGACCCTTTGGCGTGATGTCGAGCACAGCGAGGTCAGTGATGATGCGATTGACCACGCCAATGCCGGTCAGTGGCAGGTTGCAGCTCTTGAGGATTTTCAGGTCTTCGCTGCCGTCTTTTTTCTTCGCAGTGTGTTCCATCAGCACCAGCACGCGGCTCACGCCGGCGACCAGATCCATTGCGCCGCCCATGCCCTTGACCATCTTGCCGGGGATCATCCAGTTGGCGAGGTCGCCCTTTTCGCTGACCTGCATCGCGCCGAGGTTGGCGATGTTGATGTGGCCGCCGCGAATCATCGCGAATGAATCAGCCGATGAAAAAATCGACGACCCGGCAAGCGTAGTGATGGTCTGCTTGCCGGCATTGATGAGGTCGGCGTCAATCGTGGCTTCGGTGGGGAACGGGCCGATGCCGAGCAAGCCGTTTTCCGACTGCAGCCAGACTTCCATGCCGGCCGGCACGTGATTGGCCACCAGGGTCGGCAAGCCGATACCGAGGTTGACATAAAAGCCGTCTTGCAATTCTTTTGCCGCTTGAGCGGCCATTTCGTCGCGGGTCCATGCCATGGGGGTTCTCCTTATTTCGCCACCGGTTTGGCGACCGAGAGGGTACGCTGCTCGATGCGCTTTTCCGGAGCGGCATTGCACACAATGCGCTGCACGAAAATGCCTGGCGTGTGAATGTGGTCGGGATCGAGCGTGCCGTTTTCGACAATCTCCTCAACCTCGGCGATGGTGACCTTGCCGGCCATCGCGCACATCGGGTTGAAATTGCGCGCGGTGTAACGGTAAATCAGGTTGCCCGATTTATCGGCCTTCCAGGCCTTGACCAAGCCCACGTCGGCACGCAGCGAGCGTTCCATCACATATTGCTGGCCATCGAACTCGCGCACTTCCTTGCCTTCGGCAACGATGGTGCCGACGCCGGTCTTGGTAAAAAATGCCGGGATGCCCGAGCCACCGGCGCGCAGCTTCTCGGCCAGCGTGCCTTGGGGGGTGAATTCGAGTTCGAGTTCACCGGCCAGATACTGGCGCTCGAATTCCTTGTTCTCGCCGACGTAAGAGGCGATCATTTTTTTCACCTGCCGGGTTTGCAGCAGGATGCCGAGGCCGAAGCCATCGACACCGGCGTTGTTGGATATCGCCGTGAGATTCTTTTTGCCGCTGTCGCGCACGCCGGCAATCAGGGCTTCGGGAATGCCGCACAGGCCGAAGCCGCCGACGGCGAGAGTGTGTCCATCCGCAATAACGCCAGACAGCGCCGCCGCAGCGTTGGGATAAATCTTGTTCATGAATGATGCTCCTTGGGTGTTCTCATTCAGTGCGTGCGCTCAGGCGTGCGCCAACTCGGGCAGATTGCGAAAATACGCCAGCGCATCCGGATTGGCGAGCGACTCCATGTTGCGCACGGCGCGGCCATGAATCACATCACGCACCGTCAGTTCGACCGATTTGCCATTGCGCGTGCGCGGCAGATCCGGCACTTGAATCACTTTGGCCGGCACATGATGCGGTGTGGTGTTGACGCGAATCTGGTTGCGGATGCGCGAAATCAAGTCGGCATCGAGCATCAGGCCTTCGCGCAGACGCACAAACAGAATCACCCGCACATCGTTGAGCTTGCTTGGCGGCCAGCTTTGGCCCACGGCCAGTGCTTCGACCACTTCGTCCATTTGCTCGACCTGACGGTAAATCTCAGCCGTGCCGACGCGCACGCCGCCGGGATTGAGCGCTGCATCCGAGCGGCCATGAATGATCATGCCGCCGTTGGGGGTGCCTTCGACAAAATCACCATGCCGCCACACGCCGGGGTAAACATCGAAGTAAGCCGCATGAAACTTGCGCCCGTCCTCGTCATTCCAGAAACCCACCGGCAGCGACGGGAACGGCTGCACGCAGACCATTTCACCCTTTTTGCCGGCCGGCAACGCACGGCCTTTTTCATCAAAGATGCGTACATCGACACCGAGCGCATTGCCCTGAATTTCGCCACGCCGCACCGGCAATATCGGATTGCCGAGTACGAAACAGCCGCAGATATCAGTGCCGCCCGAAACGGAGGCGAGAATGACTTCGGCCTTGACCGATTGGTAGACGTAGTCGAACGACTCGGGCGCGAGCGGCGAGCCGGTCGAGAGAATCATGCGCATGCGGCCGAGCTCGTGCGACTCGCGCGGCTTGATGCCTATCTTGGCAATCGACTCGATGTATTTGGCCGAGGTGCCGAAATGCGTGATCTTCTCGGCTTGGGCAATATCCCACAGCATGGCACCACGGCGCATGAAGGGCGAGCCGTCGTACAAAATCAGTGTGGCGCCCGAGGCCAGGCCAGATACCAGCCAGTTCCACATCATCCAGCCGCAGGTAGTCGAATAAAACAGGCGGTCGCCGGGGCGCAGATCACAATGCAACTGATGCTCGGTGAGGTGCTTGAGCAAAATGCCGCCCGCACCGTGCACGATGCATTTGGGTACGCCGGTGGTGCCCGACGAATACAGAATGTAGAGCGGGTGGTCAAACGGCAACTGGTTGTACTCGACCGGCGTCGCTTTGTAGGGCGCGGTGAATTCGGGCCAGGTGAGCGCACGCGGCACGCCATCGACATTGGGCGAGGCCGAGATATACGGCACCACCACCACTTCGCGCACCGAGGGCAGACGCGAAACGATTTCAGAGACCTTGTCGATCAGATCGACCGGCTTGCCGTTGTAGAAAAACCCGTCCGGCGCAAACAGCACTTTCGGCTCAACCTGGCCGAAGCGGTCGAGAACGCCTTGCACACCGAAGTCTGGCGAGCACGACGTCCACACTGCGCCGAGGCTGGCGGTGGCCAGCATGGCGATCACGGTCTCAGGCATGTTGGGCATGTAGGCCGCAACGCGATCACCCTGGCGCACACCGGCGGCCTTGAGGCCCTGCGCGCAGCGTGATACCTGATTGTTGAGCTCGGCCCAGGTCACCTTGCGCTTGACCTTGTCCTCGCCCCAGAAAATCATGGCTTCGGAACTGTCGTGCTTCTTGAGCAGGTTTTGCGCGAAATTGAGTCGCATGCCGGGGAACCAGCGCGCACCCGGCATCTGCTCGCGATTGACCAGCACGCCAGCCTTGAAGCCGACCGGGTCGCGGTTCTTTTTGTGAAACTCGGCGGGGATGCCGATCACGCCCATCTGCTCCCACACCGACATCCAGAACTGGTCGGGCTGCGAAATCGACCAACGGTAAAAGTCGGGATAGGTATTGATCTTGAGCTTCCACCGCTTTATCGCCGCCCTCGCAAAATGGGTCAGATTGGCACGCTCCAGCGCGGCTTGGCCCGGTTCCCAGAGGATTGGATTGGTGGTTTCGGTCATGATTCGGTTTGGCTCGGTCATTCTCATCTGTTGCACCGCGTGGGTTGATTGGGGCAGCGCCGGGTGGGACGTGCAAATACACAAACACAAACTGGCTAATTGAGTCTCTGCCTCAGGACGTCCGGAAAAGCTGCCGGTTTGCCCGTTACATTACTGATCCAGACAAACAGCGCATCGCCAGTCGCATACACTGTTTCGGGATCGTCGCTGCGCCGGATTTCATAAAACGTCGGCAAGCTCGATCGCCCGATTTTTCCCGCAAACAAGCGGATTTCCACTACACCCGGGTACTTCAACGGCCGCCTGAACTGGCACGACGCGTTGGCAATCACCGGTCCTTCTTCCTGATCTGCGCCACCTGAAGCTTTGCCATCTGGCGACCAAGTGTCGATCCAGCTGATGCGGGTTTGCTCCATGTAGCGGAAATACACCGTGTTATTCACATGCAACATGGCGTCCATGTCACCCCAGCGGATTGGCATGGTTTCGGTATGCACCAATTTGGCGCCCTCCGGCCGGGAATCCTTCCGGGTCGCAGCATTCATTGTCAAATCCGGGGTAGGCTGTGCATCGCAGATGCGCACGGCCTCAAAAAGCCCCTGAATCACGCAGGAAAAGCCGGATTCAGGACGGTTTGGCCGGGCGCCACAGGCGCGCTTGTTGCTGTGCGGCAAAACCTGAAATTATATGCATTTCTGCCTAAAAAACAATCATTTAATCTGCGTTTGCCCTCTTGACAAGGCACAAAAACAGGGGGCGCGCTACCCCAAAATAATGGGAGAACGATGCGTTTTTGGAGGCTGCGCATCGCGCGCCACTGGGCGTGATCCGGCTTGATTGGGTGTGAGAGCGCTCCACCCGGCGCGCGCAGCGTGGCCTGCGGTTACCCGCTGCGGGTTTCAATGGTGCGCAGCGGAAGCACGCACTGCGACCGCGCGTTACGCGCGTTGCGAGTACGACGCGCCGTTCAGGTCACTGACAGGCCGTCATCGGCGGTGATGGCAGCGCCATTGACGAACCCGGACACGTCCGATGCCAGCATCACCAACAGTGCGTCGAGGTCTTGCGGCGTGCCGAGGCGGCGGCGTGGCAGCATGCCGACCAGCTTTTGCCCGGCTTCCGAGCGAAAGTGCGCGGCGTTAATCTCGGTCTCGATATAGCCGGGGCAAATGGCATTGACGTTGATGCCGTAACGGCCCCATTCGAGTGCCATCGCGCGCGTCATATGCACGGCGGCGGCTTTCGACATGCAGTACACCGACAACTGCGACAGCACTTTCATGCCCGCCACCGAGGCGATGTTGATGATGCGCCCCGGTGTTTTTTTGGCAATCATCACCTTGGCTGTCTGCTGGGCCACAAAAAATGCGCCTTTGGCATTGGTGTTCATGACGAAGTCATAGTCTTCTTCGGTCATGTCAACGATGCGCCCGGTGGCTGACACGCCGGAGTTGTTGACCAGAATGTCGATTTTTTTCAGATCGTTTTCGACTTGCGCGATACAGGCGCGCACGCTGGCGAGATCAGTCACATCAAGCCGGTAGACATGCGCTTCGCCGCCCTCGGCGTCGATTTCAGCGCGCAGTTCCTTGAGGCGCTCGGTACGGCGGGCCGCAAGGGCCACCGTCGCGCCGGCGTCAGCGAGTACGCGCGCAAAGCGCGCACCCAAGCCGCTCGACGCCCCAGTAACGAGCGCCACCTTGCCGGACAGATCAATTTCGTATGCCATATTTACGTCAAGCCAGTGGGGGAAAGGAGCGCAGTGTAATGGCAATCGCAGCCGCTACAATTCTGCCGCGCACTGCCCTCTGGCGGATCATCGCAAAAAATGCGGCGGCGTTGCCGGCAGTCCTGCAAACGCCCCGTCTATTGTGATGATTTACGCAACGCTCAACCTTCAACCAGCGAGTGACCATTTTGTCTTCCGTATTGTTCTCCCCCATTCAACTGGGCGCACTCACCCTGCGCAACCGCATCGTCATTTCACCGATGTGCCAATACTCTGCCGTCGATGGCAGCGCGCAGGACTGGCACCTCATACACCTGGGTCAACTCGCGATCTCGGGGGCCGGCATGCTGGTCATCGAGGCCACCGCAGTCTCCGCTGAAGGCCGCATCACCCTTGGTTGCCTGGGTCTGTATTCGGACGCCAATGAAGCAGCGCTGGTGCGCGTGCTCGCTGCTGTGCGTGCGCATTCCGATATTCCGATTGCGATGCAGATTGGCCACGCCGGACGCAAGGCATCGAGCCACGAGCCGTGGAACGGCGGCATGCTGATTCCGATGGGCGAGCCGGGCGCATGGCTGCCGGCCGGACCGTCAGCGCTCTCACACATGCCCGGCGAGGCGCCGGTGCACGCCATGAGCATCGCCGATATCAAGACAGTAGTTACCGAATTTGCCGCCACCGCGCAGCGCGCCGAGCGGCTGGGGATTGACGCGCTCGAGCTGCATGGTGCGCACGGCTACCTGCTGCACTCGTTTTTATCGCCGGTCGCCAATCAGCGCACCGACGAATACGGCGGCTCGACGGAAAACCGCATGCGTCTGATTCTCGAAGTATTCGATGCCGTGCGCGCCGTGTGGCCGGCCCACAAACCGCTTGGGGTGCGGCTCTCCACCTCTGACTGGGTCGAAGGCGGCTGGGATGTAGCGCAATCCATCTTGCTCGCGCAAGCGCTGCATGCGCGCGGCTGCAACTGGCTCGATTGCTCGTCGGGCGGTGTCGCACCGGCCCTGCAAAAAATCACGCTGGGCCCTGGCTACCAAGTGCCTTTTGCCGAAGCGATTCGCAAGGCGGTGCCGGGCTTGCCGATCATGGCGGTAGGCCTCATCACTGACCCGCATCAAGCCGAGAAGATCGTCGCGTCGGGGCAAGCCGACATGGTGGCGCTGGCGCGCGCCGTGCTCTACAACCCGCGCTGGCCTTGGCATGCCGCCGCAGTGCTCGGCGCGACGGTG
>JANNCZ010000766.1:0-1595 GCA_031387185.1 Burkholderiales bacterium | reverse complement strand
GAAGAGCTGGGTGCAGAGCGTGGCAACGCTTACTTTTTTGAGATGCGCGAAGGTGGTGGGGTTCATGGTTATCAGCAAATGGTTAGTGGATTTCTGGCTCTCCAGCTGGCGCGTTCGTGGCCGAGTTCTCGCTGTATCCCGGCTCAAGAAAATCAAAGTCGCAACCGGTGTCCGCCTGCTGGATGTGTTTCAGATAAAGCACGCCGTAGCCACGCGTAAATTTCGGAATCGGCTTGATCCACGCCGCTTTGCGCTTGGCGATCTCTTCATCACTGACCATCATGTTGATGCCACGCGCTGCAATGTCGATGGAAATCATGTCGCCGTCTTTGACCAATGCGAGCGGTCCGCCAACGTGCGACTCGGGCGTGATGTGCAACACACACGCGCCGTAGCTGGTGCCGCTCATGCGTGCATCCGAAATGCGCAGCATGTCGCGCACGCCCTGCTTCAGCAGCTTCTGCGGAATCGGCAACTGACCCCATTCCGGCATGCCCGGGGCGCCTTGTGGGCCGGCGCTTTGCAGTACGATTACGCTGTCTTTGTCGACATCAAGATCGGGCAGATCAATGCGCGCCGACATGTCGTTGTAGTCCTTGAACACAACAGCACGGCCAGCGTGTTTGCGCAGATGCTGCTCCATCGCGGCGGGCTTGATGACGGCACCTTTTGGTGCGATGTTGCCGTAGAGCACCGCGAGGCCATCGCTCTCAACCAGCGGCTTGGTCACCGGTCGAATTACGTCTTCGTTGTAGACCTTTGCGCCTTCGATATTTTCAGCAATTATTTTGCCGTTTACGGTGCGCTGCGTACCGTCAATCGCGCTGCCGAGTTGACCAAGGAACGCACGCAAACCACCGGCATAATAGAAGTCCTCCATGAGGTACTGACCACTCGGACGCAGGTTAGCAATGACCGGCGTTTTGCGCGCCAGTTCGTCGAAGCGATCCAGCGTGAGCGAGATGCTCGCGCGGCGTGCCATCGCGATCAGATGCACAACCGAGTTGGTGGAGCCCCCGAGCGCGAGCACGGCAGTCACCGCATTGATGAACGAGGCTTCGGTAAGGATGTCGAGCGGCTTCAGGTCTTCCCACACCATGTCGACGATGCGCTTGCCAGTGAGCGTGGCCATTTGCGCGTGACGTGAATCGGGCGCGGGGATCGAGGCGGCACCGGGCAGCGTGAGGCCGAGCACTTCGACTGCGCTGGTCATGGTGGACGCCGTGCCCATCGTCATGCAATGGCCGGGCGAGCGGGCGATGCCGTCTTCGACTTCCTGCCAGTCGTCTTCGGTGATGTTGCCTGCACGCAGCTCGGCCCAGTATTTCCATGTATCAGAGCCGGAGCCGATGGTGCCACCTTTGTAATCACCACGCAGCATTGGGCCTGCAGGCATGAAGATCGTGGGCAGGTTCATCGCCAGCGCGCCCATGACCAGCGCGGGCGTGGTCTTGTCACAACCGCCCATCAGCACGCAACCGTCAGCGGGGTAGGACTTGAGCAACTCTTCCGTCTCCATCGCCAGCAGGTTGCGGTAGAGCATCGTGGTCGGCTTCTGGAACGGCTCGGAGAGCGACATGGCGGGCATTTCGACC
>JANNCZ010000263.1:0-7273 GCA_031387185.1 Burkholderiales bacterium | reverse complement strand
GCAGTGGCGCGCCGCCCCACCAGTTGCCCATAGAGGCCTTGTTTGGCAGTGAGGATCACCACGATGACAAACACGCCGATCAAGGCCAGCCAGTGCTTGTTGATGACTTCTTCAATGCCGGGGAACCAGCCCGGCTTCCAGCTTGACAACAATTCTTCGAGCAGCAAAAACACGATGGCACCCACCACCGGTCCAAACAAAGTGGTCATGCCACCGAGCACGATGATGACGATCAAATCACCCGACACCACCCAGGCCATGTAGGAGGGGGACGCGAACTTGGTGAGATTGGCGAGCAAAAAACCGGCCAGCACACAGATCAGGGCCGAGATCACATACGCGGCGAGTTGGTAGCGAAACACCGGAAACCCGAGCGCCAGCATGCGCCGCCCATTCGACTTGGCGCCGCGCAGCACATAGCCGAAGCGCGATTCGATCAGGCGTGAGAAAAACCATAGCGTCGCGGCAAGACTGCAAAAGATCAGGTAATACAGGCTGATGTTGTTGGCCAGATTGAAAATGCCGAAATCGCTGCGTGTCGGCATTGGCAGACCGTCATCGCCGCCATAATTTTTGAGACTGATCACGAGGAAGTACCCCATTTGCGCAAACGCGAGCGTAATCATGATGAAGATCATGCCCTGTGTGCGCAGCGCGACCGCGCCAATCGCGAGCGCAAACGCGAGGCCAGCCACCAGCGCCACAGCCAGATGCGCCCAACCATTGGTGATGCCCTCGGCGGTCAGAATGCCGGCCGCGTAGGCCCCGACGCCGAGGTAGAACGCATGGCCGAAGCTCACCATGCCGCCAAAGCCGAGCACCAGATTGAGCGCTACCGCAGCCAGCGCAAAAATCATGATGCGTGAAAACAGGGTGACGTAAAACGGCTGGCCGGAAAGGCTGGCATAGATTGGCATGCAGCCCAACACCACCATCACGAGAATGGCTATCCATGCGGGTTTCAGCGTTTTTATCATCTGCGGATCAGTTGCTTGCTGGACGCGTTCCGGGCAATGGCGATGCTCATCCGTGCTTCACCGGAAATAAACCTTCGGGCTTGATCGCCAGCACCACGGCCATCACCAGATAAATCAGCATCGAGGCAATCGCCGGGCCGGCTGCCTGGGCCAGAGAGCGCTCCATGATTTCGCGCAGCACGATCGGCAGCAACACGCGGCCCACGGTGTCGATCACGCCGACGATGAGTGCCGCATAAAACGCACCACGAATCGAGCCGATGCCGCCGGTGGCGATCACCACCAGCACCACAATCAGGATCGGCTCACCCATGCCGGGTTGCACCGACAAAATCGGCCCGGCCATCAACCCCGCCACACCGGCGAGCGCGGCACCGACGCCAAAAAGCAGGGTGTTGAGCAGCTTGATATTCACACCGAGGGCACCCACCATCGGCGCGTTCGAAGCCCCTGCGCGAATCAGCATGCCGATGCGGGTTTTTTGAATCAGCCAGTACATGCCCGCAGCAACGGCCGCGCCCACCAGAATAATCATGAAGCGGTATTTCGGATAGGCGATGCCGAGAATATCGACGGTGCCTTCGAGAGCAGCAGGCACCTGCATGTAATAGGGCGACACGCCCCAGATGAAGCGTGCGACTTCGTTAAACACCAGAATCAGTCCAAACGTAGCGAGCACCTGATCGAGATGGTCACGCGCGTACAGGCCGGTCAGCAGCACGCGTTCGAGCACCACGCCGAGCACAAAGCTGCCGGTCACGCCCACCAGCGCAGCGATCAGAAACGACTCCTTGATGCCAAACAAGCCATTGTTGAAGGCCCACGCGGCGAAGTAGGCCCCCATCATGTACAACGAACCATGGGCCAGGTTCACAAAATTCATGATGCCGAACACCAGCGTGAGGCCGGCCGCCATCAGGAACAGCAAGAAGCCGTACTGAACGCCGTTGAGCAGTTGAACGATGAAGAGTGACCAGGTCATGGCGGGGAGCTTAGCAGGAGAGCGGGCTGCAACACGGGCTGCAACACGGGCTGCAACAAAAAAGCGCGGCAGTGCGCCGCGCCTTTTTGCACCACCGCTGCCGGTTTACGAGAACTTGCAGGCGGCGGAGTAGCTGTCTTTGTGATCCTTGATCGGTGTGGCGATGGTCTTGAGCGTGTGGCGGCCCTTGTCATCCTTCACCACCTCAAACATGTGCATGTCCTGAATCGGGAAGTTGTTGGTATTGAACTTAAGTTGCCGCGCACGGATTTGAAATCAGCTTCTTTCAAGGCCGCCTGAAATGCCTTCTTGTCGTTGACATTGCCCTTGACCTTGGCGATTGCCGAGTCGAGCAGCAGCGCCGAGTCATACGCCTGCGCCGCATACTGCGAAGGAATGCGATTGTATTTTTTCTCGAAGTCCGCCACGAACTTGACGTTGGCGGCGTTCTTGAAATCCGGCCCCCAGAAGGTGCCCGACACCACACCAAGCGCGGCGTCACGCTGGGCCGGCAGGTTGAGGCCATCCGTGGTCGAGGTGGTCAGGAGCGGAATCTTGCCGAGCAGGCCGGCCTGCTGATACTGCTTCACAAAGTTGACGCCGAGGCCGCCGGGGTAGAACACGTAGATGGCGTCGGGCTTCTTGGATGCCACCTGGGCCAGTTCGGCCGAGAAGTCGGGCTGGCCGAGCGGGGTATAAATTTCGTCCATCACCTCGCCCTTGAAGGTGCGCTTGAAGCCGGCGATGAAGTCCTTGCCAGCCTGGTAATTGGGCGCCATGCCGATCACGCGCTTGATGCCCTTGTCGGTTGCATATTTGCCGACCACTTCGGCCTGGGCGTCGTTCTGCCACGATGTCGAGAAAAAGAACGGCGAGCACTGAGCGCCAGCGATGGGGGAGGGGCCGCCGTTGGAGCCAATGGCAAACACTTCCTTCTCGGTGATTGGTTTGTGCACTGCCATCACGATGTGCGAGAAGGTCAGGCCGGTGATGATCTTGACCTGCTCTTTTTCGATCAGCTTTTGCACGATCTGTGTGGCGACTTCGGGTTTGTTTTGGTCGTCTTCGCGCAGGATTTGCACCGGCACGCCACCGAGCTTGCTGCCATTGGCTTCGACATGCAGCATGAAGCCGTCGTACTGGTCTTGCCCGACGGGGCCTTGCGGGCCGGAGAGCACGCCCATGAAGCCGATTTTGAGCGGGGTTTGTGCACCGGCCAGCGGGACGCTGAGCGCCGCTCCGGACATCGCGAGTGCTGTAACCAGGGTTTTAATTTTCATGTGAGGGTCTCCTTTATAGTGATTTGATGACATCGCTGCCAAGCTGCGCAGTGTAACCAAAACCGCCGCTGAACGATGGCGTTTGGCTGCTCGCCGCCATGATCAGCTGGCTGATGCAATTCATGCTGTTAGTGGGAGGTCTGTAGAACGCGCCTTTAAAGATCGAGTACCAGCAGGGCGCTCTTGGCGCGCGAGCAGCAGGGCGTGAACTGATCGTTCTTGTCCTGCTCATCTGGCGTGAGAAACATGTCCCGATGATCCGGCTCGCCCTCCAGCACTGGCGTGAGGCAGGTGCCGCAAATTCCCTGCTCGCACGAGGTTTCGACCGTGACGCCGGCAGACGCCAGCGCAGCAATCACGGATTGATCGGCAGCCACGCTGATGCAGCGGCCAGAGCGCTGCAACCTGACTTCAAAAGCGGTATCGCTCATCGCTGAAACGTTTCCTTAAAGGGTGGGGTGTACTGCATCAGGCCGTCACTCGCTGCACCGGCGCGCCGCTTTCGGCTGCAATCAGCCGCTCTACCGTGCGGCGCATGTGGACGCGCGCGGCGTCGGAAATGATGTCTACCATGCCTTCGTCGCCAGTGCGGGTGAGGATGGCCTGCTGGGCTTCGACAATGGTTTTGTCTTCGAGGAAGGCGCGGTCGATTTCGCTGTAGAGGATTTCCGTCGCTTGCGGATCATCCTGCCGGTAACCGTTGGCGGTGGACCAGAAGTAGAAGCAGGTGGTGTCGGTTTCCGGCGTGAGGCCATGGAACAGGCGTAACTGGAAACCGCCATCCTGCTCGCGCTGTTCCTGCGCGCCGCGTCCCACGGCGAGAGCACCACTCCACTGAATGATGTTGCCGGGGGCGATGTATTCAAACTCCTGCCAGCGGTCCACGTTGCCTTCAAACCCGACCGCCTTGACGTAGGTCGGCGGCGGCTTGCTGTCGAGCAGCCAGCGGATGTAGTGCAGGCCGGTATCTTTGGGGGTAACTTTCATCTGCGCATCGACGTGCGCCTTGGCGTTGCCGCCGATGGTGTTCTTGTGTACGAAGCCAAGATGGGTCAAATCCATGAGGTTGTCCACCATCAGCATTGCGCCGCCTTTGATGTGATACATGGCGTGCTTGTGCGGCCACTTTTTGTAGTCGTTGTGAATCGGGTAATCGATGATTTTTGACACATCGGCTTTGGCAGCGTCGCCCATCCAGATCCAGATGAATTCGTCTTTTTCGATGATGGGGTAGGAGCGCACGCGCGCCTTGGCAGGGATTTTGTCCTGCCCCGGAATATGCACGCAGATGCCGCTGGCGTCGAACACCAGGCCGTGATAGCCGCATTGCAGTCCTTCGGGCACCACTTCGCCCAGGCTGAGCGGAGTACCACGGTGGCAGCAGCGGTCTTCGAGCGCGCCGACCTTGCCGGTGGAGGAATCGCGGTACAGCACCAGCGGCTCGTTGCATATGGTGCGCGCCAGCGGCTGCGCAGTGATCTGATGGCCCCAGGCAGCGATGTACCAAGCGTTTTTGATGAACATGATGATCTCCTTGTTGGCGGCCCGGTTGTGTTTGCGTGGTAGCCGCGCTTGTGGGCAGGACTCTACTCTATCGTGGGCGGGTTTGCATTTGACTGGCGCGCCAAGCCGCGCACGCCGCAGGAATTCAGCGCCCAGCCAGCAGGCCTGCCTGCGCCGCCAACTCGGCTGCGCGCGCGTAATTGCGCTTGGCCTCGGCACCCCAGCGCTCTTCCAGCGCCGACAACTGCTTGGTCACATCCACCGTCTTCTTGGTGCTGCGAAACACGGCCAGAAAGCCCTTGTCGCGCGCGCGTGCCTCATCGACGGCGGGCGTGAACGCGAGCTCGCGTGCCTCAGCCAGGAGCTTTGTGCCTGCTGCGTTGGGCTTGGTGGTCAACTTTGCCGCAGCGTCGTGAATCGCGCGCGTGGCGGTCTGCAACTCCTTGTGGCGGAAGGTGATTAGTTGGTCGAACATGGACACCACGAGGTAGTAGCGCGCTTCCGACAGGTTGGAATCGAAATTGACCTTGGCGCGGATCGAGCCGGTGAACGGGTTGGGGTAGTTTTTCGCGGCCTTGGCGTAGACGGCGGGCAGCACCGGAAGGCGGCTGATCTTGGGGTTGAGAAGCAGTTCCTGGCCTTCATCCGACAGCGTGTAGTGAATGAAGCGCTTGCCTGCCTCGGCATTTTTTGCACCATTGACCAGGCCGATATTGGCCGGCACGATAGCGGTGACTTCGGGGTAGGCAAACTCGACCGGGAACCCTGCATTTTTGGCAGCGAGGCCGAAAAAATCAATCACCAGACCGACGCCAAATTGTCCGCTGGAGACGCCATCGGGCACACCGAAGCTGCGCTCGGTGATGGCTGCACTGTTGCCGGCGATTTGCAACAGTTGCGACCAGCCCCTGACCCAGCCTTCGCCCTGCAAAATGGTTTCGACCGTGAGGTGCGTGGTGCCTGATCGTGACGGCGACGAGGTGGCGACATGGCCGAAGTACGCTGGCTTGACGAGATCGGCCCATTGCGCCGGCGCAGTGAGCTTGTGCGCCTTGAGGTAGCGCGTGTTCCACATCAGGCCGTAGCCGGCCAATGCTTGCCCATAGAAAAAACCTTCGGGGTCGTTGATCGGGTAAGCACCGATTTTGGCCGGCACCGCCTTGTTGGCACCGTCATACTTGGTCAGCAGCCCATCCTTGGCCAGTACCTCAAACGCATCAGGTGCCGAAGCCCAAAACACGTCCGGCCGGCTGCCGGGGTTGAGTTCGCGCACAAAGGCGATACCCGCCGTGGTGTTTTTGGACAGCATCTCGACCTTGGTGCCGGGATGCTTGGCCTCGAACGCCTTCTTGTAGGCCTCGGTCAGTTCCTTGGGGAAGGAGGTGACGACAGTGACGGTCTGCTGCGCGCCCGCCCCAGCAGTCATCAGGGCAGCGCACAGGGGCAGGATGACCAATAGCAGGGAGCGGAGGGCGTGGCGCATGAGTCGCAAGCGGAGTGAGAGGGGAATTTTATGCCAGGCAGGGCGGCGGAACGCGCGCCAGTCGTCTGCGGCGGTGGTTGAAGCTGGTGCGGGGCTTGAAACCGCCGCAATGCGCCACCATATGGTGGCGCGAACAGGTATGTATTTCGGTCCCGCGCCCGCATTTTCACAGGAGAGAGCAATGTCCGAGCAAGCTGAAGCAGTCAAAGGCAGTGGCAAGGAGAATCTGCATTTTCAGGCAGAGGTAAAACAGCTTCTGCACCTGATGATCCATTCGTTGTACTCGAACAAGGAAATTTTCCTGCGCGAAATGGTGTCGAACGCGTCCGACGCCTGCGACAAGCTGCGTTTTGAAGCGCTCAACAACGATGCGCTCTATGGCGGCGATTCCGATCTCAAAATCCGCGTCGGCTTCGACAAGGCCGCGCGCACCATCACCATTTCCGACAACGGCATCGGCATGAGCCGCGCCGAGGTCATCTCCAACCTGGGCACCATCGCCAAGTCGGGTACCCGGGAATTTTTCTCCCAGCTTTCCGGCGACCAGGCCAAAGACGCCAATTTGATCGGGCAGTTTGGCGTCGGCTTTTACTCAGGCTTCATCGTCGCGAAAAAACTCACTGTGGTCACGCGCCGTGCCGGTGCCGTTGACGCCGTGCGCTGGGAGTCGGGCGGCGAGGGCGATTTCACCATCGAGAGCGCGGCGCGCGACGCACGCGGCACCGATGTCATTCTCGAATTGCGCGAGGGCGAAGATGACTTCTTGTCGGCTTGGAAGCTCAAATCGATTCTCACCAAATACTCCGATCACATCACCATTCCGGTGATGATGAAAAAGGAAGAGTGGGACAAAGACAAGAACGAGATGGTGACCAAGGACGAAGATGAAACCGTCAACCAGGCCAAGGCCTTGTGGACGCGTCCCAAAAATGAACTGACCGAAGAGCAGTATCACGCCTTCTACAAACACGTCGCGCACGACTTTGAGGCGCCGCTGGCTTACACCCACAACCGCGTTGAAGGCCGCCAGGAATATACGCAACTGCTC
>JANNCZ010000259.1:0-2745 GCA_031387185.1 Burkholderiales bacterium | reverse complement strand
ATCGAAGCCATCGTCGCCAAGACGCCGGCTTCGCGCCAGACCCTGTTGTTTTCGGCCACCCTCGACGGTGTGGTCGGCACGATGGCGCGCAAGATCACCAAAGACGCCAAGCGCATCGAGATCACCACCACGCCCGAACTCAAAGGCAAGATCGAGCAGCGCTTCATGTTTGCTGACAACATGACGCACAAAAACAAATTGCTCGACGCGATCCTGCGCGACACCGACATCCAGCAGGCGCTGGTGTTCACCTCGACCAAACGCAGCGCCGATGATCTCTCTGGCCTGCTGCGCGATCAGGGCTTCTCCGCGCAAGCACTGCACGGCGACATGAATCAGGGCCAGCGCAACCGCACCCTCAAGGGCATGCACGATGGCCGCACCCGCGTGCTGGTCGCCACCGACGTGGCCGCACGCGGTCTCGACGTGGCCGGGATCAGCCACGTGATCAACTTCGACGCACCGCGCCAGGCCGAAGACTACGTGCACCGCATCGGTCGCACCGGCCGCGCCGGACGCACCGGCACCGCAGTGACGCTGGTCAATCCGGGCGAGCGCAGCTTGATGCGCTCGATCGAACGCTTCACCGGTCAGCGTGCGCAAATTGACGCGATTGCCGGCCTGGAGCCGAAGATCACCGAAGAGCGCAGCGGCAAGCACCCGGCGCGCCGTGGTGCCAAACCCGGCGGCGGCTATGCGCGTGCCGGGGCCGGCGGCGGTGGTGGCAAACCGTTTGGCAGCAAGCCTTTCGGTGAAAAATCATTCGGCGGTGCCAAGCCCTTCGGCGAGAAATCGTATGGCGCGGCCAAGCCGGGCGGTTTCCCCAAGACCGGCAAATCATTCGGCGGCGGTTTCAAGCGTGAAGAACGTGGCGCGTTTGTCGCGCGTGGTCGCGCGTAAGCGTGCTGTTCCAGCGCTGTTGACTGTAAAAAAAGCCCGCCGTTTCCGGCGGGCTTTTTTTCGCCCGAAATGGGGCTGTGCCGCGGCAGGGTGCCGAGTAGTGGTGGCGTACCGCACCATGGCGGCGTACCGCAGCAATGATCCGCGCTATGGCGAGGTGCCGAGCAGTCCATCCGACCTGGCCTGCGCCAGTTCAGCGCCGCTCAACCCCAGCCATTCGCGCAAAATGGTATCGCCATGCTCGCCTGCGCCAGGCACCTGCTCGCGCATCCCCGCATGCGTGCCGGATAGTTGGTACGGTGGGTTGATGCCCTTGTAAGTGCCGCCGCCATCGGTGATATTGGCGAAGGTGCCGCGCGCAATCAGATGCGCATTCGTGAGCGCGTCGGCAGCTTCGGCGTAGTGCGAACACGGCACGCCGCCAGCGTCGAGAACGGCAATACATGCGCTCACGGTGCGGCTGCCAGCCCAGGCCTCTGCACACGCCATCAAGGCATACCAGTTGCGTGAGCGCGCCGCCACGTTGGAAAAGCGCGCATCGGTTTTGAGTTCTGGCTGGCCGATGGCATCGCACAACATCGTGAAATTGCGCTGCGTGATCGGTGCAATCAGCAAGTCGCCGTCGGCGGCGCGGATTGGCCCGTAGGAAAAACGCGGTGGCATGGGTGGCACCTGTGCTTCCTGCAATTCATATACGAGCAGATTGAGCATGCAGTCCATCAGCGCCACATCGACTTGCTGGCCGGTGTCAGTGCGCACCCGCTGCAACAGCGCGGTCTGGATTGCAGAGCAAGCGTAGATGCCGCCCAGCACATCGGCAATGAAGACCGCGCCACTGGCAGGCCGGTCGCTGCCACCGGCGTAGCGCGCCAGCGTTTTGTCAAAGCCACTCGCAGCATGCACCACCGGCGCATAGGCCGGCCGGCCAGCGGCAGCGCCGGTCTGCCCGTAGCCGGAAATCGAGCAATACACCAGACGCGGATTGACTTTTCGCAGCGTGGCGAAATCAAGGCCGAGGCGTTGCATCACGCCAGGGCGAAAATTCTAGATCAGCACATCCGTCTTCTCGATCATGCGCAGGACCAGCTTGAGCGCCCCGGCATTTTTGAGATCAAGCGCGATGCTTTGTTTGCCGGCGTTGAGTTGTCCGAAATAGCGGCTGTGGCCGTTCTGCAAAGGTGCGCGCTGGCGCATGTCTTCGCCGCCTGGCGGCTCAATCTTGATGACTTCGGCTCCCAGGTCGGCGAGCAGGCGCGCGGCATACGGCCCGGCGATCATGCTGGTGAAGTCGAGTACGCGCAGGCCGGCGAGGGCGTCGCCTGCGTTGCTGGCGGAAGTGGATGTGGGTGCTGTCATGTGCGCGTCTTGTTGGCGTGCGGCGTGTTGGCTGTCATGCCCGATTTGCCGGGCTTGCCAGATTGCGGTGAAGCAGGGCGCAGCAGTAGATGCACCGATTTCAAATGGGTCTTCATCAGGCGTGTGGCACGAGCCGCATCGCGCGCGCGCAGCGCAGCCAAAAACTCGCGGCGCTTCTCGACCAGCCGCGGCTGTGGCGCACCGCCGGCGGCGACCCGCGCATAGACAAACTGCATCAGGATCTCTGTGAGTGAATGCACCATCATCGACAGCACCTGATTGCGTGTCGCCGCCGCGAGCAGACGGTAGAACTCTCGCGAGCATTCCACGCGGTCGAGAAACTTGCCCGCATGCGTCACCGATTCGGTATGGGCAAGATTGGCCTCGATGGCATCAAAATCAGCCTTGGTGGCGCGCTCACAGGCGAGGCGCACCACCATGTCCTGGGTGTGAATGCGCGCCTCGGTGAGTTCGTCCATCGAGATCGAG
>JANNCZ010000761.1:0-2901 GCA_031387185.1 Burkholderiales bacterium | reverse complement strand
CACATCACCAATAAGATTTGGATTATTTGTCATAGTTCTAAATACATTTGACCCACCAACAGTTCTATCTGGCACATATAAATTAAAGTATTGGCCAGATGCAACTCCATCTAATTGTACAATAACATATCCTGTATTATATGCAGCATATAATAATGGGTAAGAT
Source organism: Burkholderiales bacterium (assembly GCA_031387185.1). Taxonomy (GTDB): domain Bacteria; phylum Pseudomonadota; class Gammaproteobacteria; order Burkholderiales; family JAEUOS01; genus CANJDH01. The sequence goes on along the minus strand of JANNCZ010000761.1, from coordinate 2,735 downwards.
GGATTTGTTATATTATATACATTTATGTATCCGTCACCGCTATTTAGAATATAATACCACACACCGCTAATTTGTATATTTTTTCCTTGTGTAAGATTAGAATTTGTGGTACCGACCATTGCAAAGTTATTTAATACTATATATAATATCAGTTATTTGTAGCGCAAAGAATCAACCGCTTCAATGGATTTGACGCATCCTAGTCCAAAAATGAGAATGCCTGATTTTGCGACCTTCGTGTCCGTGCCGCTGGTGCAACTGCTGATGCAGTTGCACGACAGTTTTCATCGCAAACATCGCAGCATTCGTGTTCTGAAAGACTACGCCCACCGGGTGCGCTGGTTCTTTTGGTTTTTTGGTCTGCACCATCCGCGTTGTTCCACAGTTCAGATGTCGAAGCACGCATGAGCGAGTCAGTGCTGCCGCTGGAGGGCATCACTCAGCGCATCCTGCTGCTGCGCGGGCAGAAGGTGTTGCTTGACAGTGATTTGGCGGCGCTCTACGGCGTGACTACATTCCGGTTCAATGAGCAGATAAAACGCAACAGCACGCGCTTCCCTGCCGATTTCATGTTTGTGCTCGATGATGCGGAGTGGGATTCTTTAAGATCGCAAATTGCGATCTTAAAGACCGGGCGGGGCCAGCATCGCAAGTATCCTCCGCGCGCCTTCACCGAGCACGGCGCCATCATGGCCGCGTCGGTGCTGAGCAGCCCGCGTGCTGTAGAAGTATCGGTCTACGTGGTTCGCGCGTTCGTGAGTCTGCGCGAAGCGGCTGTGGGTTATCGTGAACTGGCGCGCCGCCTCGATGCGCTCGAAGACAAGACCGAAGCACTGATCGTGCGCCACGATGTGTTTGCGCGCCAGACCCGCACCCAGTTCAAGCAGGTGTTTGACGCGCTCCGTGAGTTGATGACGCCGCCGGAGCCGCCGCGCCGTCCCATTGGGTTTGTCACACCGGGTTCGGTGACGCCGCAGGAGGACAAGCCGGCAAAGGGCAGGGCCGGCCGAAAACGCGCTGCCGCCTGAGTTCCGCTTGGATCGATTCTGCACCGGTTTTGTCAGCACGCCGGTGCGGCGGCCCAAGGCTGAATCTTTAAGGTCGCAAATTGCGATCTTAAAGAAATGGGAGATATTGCCTCGGGGATGTCGCAGACTTGAAATCGCGATTTGCGACTTCAAGCGGATAAGATGGCGCGATGCTTGCCGCATTTGCCATGAGATGAGGAATCGATGCCCCTGGTCGTACTCGACACGCGCGAGATACAGCGCGACGCCCTGATGGAGCGCGCGCGCCGTGCGGCTACCGGGTTGGCCGCACTGGGTGTGCGCGAGGGCGGCTGCATCGCGTTGCTGCTGCGCAATGATTTCGCCTTTCTCGAAGCGTCCCAGGCCGCTGCGATGCTCGGTGCCTATGTCGTGCCCATCAACTGGCACGGGCAGAGCGCAGAAGTGCGCTATGTTCTCGATGACTGCGCGCCGCAAGTGCTGATAGCGCATGCCGAATTGCTTGCCGGTGTGCGCAGTATCCTGCCGGATAGACTGACCGTAATCCGCGTCGCAACGCCGCCGGAGTCGCGGTCTCACTACGGAATGGCGGTCGATAGGGGCGTCAGCGCAGCGAGGGTGGCAGATGAGCCAGCGGCGGTTGATGTGGTTGCGGGGAGCCATCGCGTGGGTTCATCCGATCCAGCAGCTACACCCGCTTTCCCGGAATGGGACGCGTGGCTTGCGCAATTCGACGAATGGACGCAGCCGCCGCCCGCATCGCGCTCCACCATGATCTACACCTCCGGCACCACCGGCCGGCCCAAAGGCGTGCGGCGCCAGCCGGCCACGCCCGAGCAAACCGTCGCAATTGCCGCGATGTTCCGGCACGTGTATGGCGTGCGGCCCGGTGTGCGCTCGCTGGTCGCCGGGCCGCTCTACCACTCGTCGCCCAACGCTTTCATGCGCCAGGCGCTCGCGCAAGGCGAGGTGTTCGTGATGCAGTCACGCTTCGATCCCGAGCGCACCCTTGCGACGATTGCGCGCTACCGTATTACCCATGCCGTGATGGTGCCGACCATGTTCGTGCGCCTGCTCAAATTGCCGCTCGATGTGCGCAAGCGCTATGACGTGAGTTCGCTGGAGTGGGTCACGCACACCGCGGCGCCGTGTCCGGTCGAGGTCAAGAAGGCGCTGATTGAGTGGTGGGGGCCGGTGGTGGTCGAGACTTATGGCAGCACTGAGATGGGCACCGCCACGGTGTGCACTTCGCAAGACTGGCTCGCGCATCCGGGCAGCGTCGGGCGGGCCACGCCGGGCACACGCTTCGCCTTCTACGATGAGCAAGGCCGCGTGGTACCCGAGGGCGGCATCGGCGAAATCTACGCGCGCGTGTCCTGCTATGCCGACTTCACTTATCACAAGCATGATGCCAAGCGCCGCGAAATCGAGCGCGACGGCCTCATCAGTTGCGGCGATGTCGGCTACATGAAAGACGGCTTTCTCTACCTGTGCGACCGCCGCTCCGACATGGTGATCTCGGGCGGTGTCAACATCTACCCGGCCGAGATCGAATCAGCGCTGGTGCAGGCGGAGCAGGTGCGCGATTGCGCGGTGTTCGGTATTCCCGATGATGACCTCGGTGAAGTGTTGATGGCCGCGATTGAACTCGCGCCCGGCGCGGTGATGACGGCAGATGAAGTGCAGGCGTTTCTCGCGCCGCGTCTCGCCAAATACAAAATTCCGAAG
>JANNCZ010000756.1:0-4990 GCA_031387185.1 Burkholderiales bacterium | reverse complement strand
GCATTTACCGTCTGGTGCCGCAGGCCGATGGCGGTAAATGCTGTGACCGGGGTAGATGTCGTTTACGCCCTGCTTGGAGCGATACACCACGAAGTTGCAGGTGGCGTTGATCACCGCGCCTTCCTGCGCGACGCGCACGTTGGTGACGAGGTGGCGCGTGCGTGAGCGGGGGAACTCGGCATGTGCGCTTTTCTTGCCGAGGCGCTTGGCACGTTCGCCAAGGCGATGCCGGTCGTCATAAACCAGGAACAGGTGTTTGGCCGGGTCACCATCGGGCAGGTCGGTCGGGGGAATCAGATACTCGCCATCGTCAGTGAACAGGTTGGCCCAGGCCTCGAGTTGCCAGGTGTCGAGAAGCCCGGCTTCGTGAAACAAAAAGTCCTCGACCTCATTGCGGCTCACATTACGCGAAATCGTATCCGGCCCAGGAGCCGCTCCAGGAGCCATTCTTCCGGCCTCAGCCGCCGCCATGGCAGGCGCACCAAGGCTTTCTGCGGGAGCGTGCGTCATGGTCAGACCTCCGCCCCGGCAAGCAAGTCGCGCCAGCGCCGCCAGAAAGTGCGCATCTGCAATTCATCCTGCTTGGCCGGGCTGTCGCCGTCTTCGGTCAGCATGCCGCGCGACAGATCATTCCATTCGACGCCCGTGTGCGCCTGATAGCCCTTCTGGCACAGCTCGAGCATTTCCTGGTCATCCGGCGTGGCGAATCCACCAGGGCCGAGAAACTCCACATAGTTGCGAATCCGCAGATCGCGCAGGCGCGCACTCTCGCCGCGCGGCGCGAGCGCCCACGCGGTGACCTCGAAGTAGTCCGGCGCACTGGGATAAAAAGTGCGCACCGTCAGCGCCCCGACATCGTTGACCACCAGATTGGGAAAGATCAACAGGTTACGGTCGCCATGGCAAATGAAATCAGCGCGCTCGTGACCAATGCGCGCCACCATGGTCTCGAACACTGCATCGAGTTCCTGCTTGACCTCTTCCCCCCATGACGGCAGCGAACGCGCGCACGGACGGCCCCAAGGCGTGCCCCAGATCGATTCCGACACACTGTGGCCACGCTTGAGGTTGCGCACCCGGCCAAAGCCTTTCGCCGCGTACTGGTTCAGCACCGCACCCTCGCGCGCCTTGATGTAGTCCATGTAACTCGCGTGCGTGGTGTCGGCGTGATAGCCGTCGGCGCTGTTTTCCTGCAACAGCTTCCAGTTGGCGCGGGCGCAGTAGGTCTGGGTGCCGCCGAGAATTTCCATGCCTTCGCCCGTCGCGCCGTGCTGCGAAGCCATGCGCAGGTAATCGCCGGCATCGGCCAGGTAGTCGGCCAGGCCAATCACGTCCTCGGCGAAACTGACAAAAATGAAACCGCAAAATTCGTCGAAGTGCGGTACCTCGCGCAGATTCAATTCACCGGCGGCATTGCACGCCGGCGCATACGACTCAGGCAGCGGCTGATGCACCAGCTTGCCGTCGGCGGCAAAAGTCCAGCCGTGATACGGACAGGAGAAGTTGTTGGCGCGGCCCTGATGCTCGCGGCACACCATCGCGCCCCGATGCGTGCAGCTGTTGAAAAACACGTGCAGCTGGCCGCCACGGTCACGATTGATGATGAGTGGCCGACCCGCCACCGGGCGTGAGACGAACTGCCCCGGTTCCATCACTTCCGACACATGCGCTGCATACAGCCAGCAACGGCTGAAGATGCGCTCGCGCTCGAGCTCAAAAATCGGCTGGTCGACAAAGGCGCGCCGGTGCACGCGAAACACGCCCGCCGCCTGGTCGTCACGCACCGCCCAACTGATGGGGTCGAAACCCGCTTGCTGATTCATCGCCTGCACCTCTACAATCGCTAAATTGGCCCTACCAATCTGGTAGGGCCAATTGTAGAAAGTCCGTTCCCCCATGTCAATCGCCGTCTCAGCGCGGATCGCCGCGTCTCCTGCTTCGCCAGCTGCCTCGCCCGCTGCCCCTGGCCGGGCCGGCCGCTCCGCTGGTGCCGGCCGCTCCGCTGGTGCCGGTAGCTCCCGCCGCTCCGATGGCTCCGCCCGCGCCGCGCCAGTGCAGCCAGGCCGGGCGCTAGTTGGGCGCGTGATCGACTATGCGCGTGAACATGCCCTGCAGGCAGGCGAGCGCTTTCCAGCCGAGCGCAATCTTGCGCAAACCCTTGGTGTGAGCCGCAATGCGCTGCGCGAAGCACTTGCCACTCTCGAATCGCTCCGGGTAGTCGAACTGCGGCCCAACTCGGGCGTCTACCTGCGCGCACTCGGCACCGAGAGCAGCTTCGAGGCGACCGTGCTGCTGGCCGAATTGGGTACTGCACCGGATGCGGCTGAAGTGCGTGAAACCATCGAGGTGCGCGCTGCGCTGGAGCGCCAGGCCATTACGCTGGCCTGCGCACGCCGCACCGGCGCAGACCTCGCGCAACTGGCGCGCATCAGCGCCGCGACCCGCACCATCCTCGCCGCGCGCGGCAACATCGCCGATTGCGATCAGGCATTCCATCTTGCGCTCGCCAACGCCAGCCACAACAGCGTACTGGTGCGCATGCTCAATGCGTTCTATTGCCTCACTCTGGAACGCCGCCGCGCTTTCTTCGCCAACCCCAAACGCGGCCTGGCATCCTGCGTACAGCACGATCAGTTGATCGCCGCGATTGAACGGCGCAACGTGCCACGCGCCATCCGATTGATCGACGCCCATCTGGGCAACGCGCAGGTGTACTGGAAAAAAGCCCTTTCAGTACCGTAGGATCAAAATGGATCAACAGCGGGCTGAAGGGCTCGGTGCGCACTAAATTTGACGCTCACACGTGCTTTTGGCATGGACATGAAACCGGGGTCGCTTCGGCATGGCGACTTCACGAAGCTGCGAATAATTTTGACCAAGCGCATTCCCTAAAGGACGGCACCATGCAAACAGTACCTGTAACCAACGGACAGGCCACCGTCAAGCGGCGTTCCAACCCGGCAGAGCAAGAGACGAAAAGATTTCTCGGGCAACTCAGCCCCAAGCTGCGCGATACGGTCGAAGCTCCGCAAAAACTGTATCGGAAGAAATGAGCCCTTACATGCTGGACACCAATGTCCTCTCCAACCCGGTGGGGCGTTAGCGCCATGCCCTACGCCGCCTTGAGCATGAACTCCACATGCACTGCGTCATAGGGGAATTCCAGTTTTCCATCCGCGGTTTTGTCGATCACGCCGCACAGCACCAGGGCCTGCGCGTCGGTATGCACACCCTTGACGTCTCGCTCTACACGCCGCGCCAACTCGCGCACGCCCAGCGGACCGGCGCCAGTCAATGCCTTCAACAGCGCCCAACGGTTGGCAGTGAGCGTACTCCACAGGTCTTCATGGCTGGCAAAGCTGATGCGGGCGCCCTGCGGCACGCCGCGCAACGCGGCCTTGGTGCGCTGTTTGGCTGCCTCGATGTCCGTTACTTCAATGGTCACAATGTTCATGTGTCACCTCAGAGTGTTGCCACGTCGGCCCAGAAATCTTCAACGAGTTGATCCAGGGTGCTGAACGCATAGTCCATCTCGATACCGGCGACGTGCTTGTGGTCGCCCTTGCCAGCCTCATTGTCGTAGCGCAGCACACAGATTTCGCGGACTACCAATGCCATCCGGTACTTGTAACCATGCACAGACCCCGGCGCCGCCTGCGGCAACTGCCACACCACCATCGCGGCAAACCGGTCATCAGCGAGCTTGATGCGCTCTTTCTGGAGTAGTATTGCCTTCATGTTGTAACAATAACAACACTTATGATTGTTGTCAATCGAACATCGACATCAAACCTCGACAGAGATCGAGACTGCGCGATGCGGTTTCTCCGGCAATCCCTACTCGCGCAAGGCGGCAATCTGCGCTACCACGTCGTCAACCACAGCATCGGGCAGCGCATCGACGTAGCCCGCTGAACGGTCAGCCCACGAAAGCATGCGCGCCTCCCCCGGTGTCAGACAGCCTGAGGCCACTGAATTTTTACCTTGCGGCTGTTCGCGAGGCAATCTCTCAGATACAGATTGATCAGGCTCTGGTAGGGTACACCGGCGTCCTCTGCCATGCGCTTGAAATAGTCCACGACATCCTCAGACAGGCGCATGGTGACGGGTTTCTTGAGTTTCGAGGCGTAGGGGTTCTTGCGAGACTTCATCTTTGAGAGATCGTATTCAGTCTTCATGGATGTTCACCTTGATAGGAAGGGCTTTCGCGCTTGGTGGCCCTGCGCGCGGAAATGATGCGGATGACGCCGCCCCGTTCCCGCTCGCAATGGCAGACGAGAAGCAGCCTGGCTTGGGAGCGCACACCGAGCAGCAGGAAGCGGTCTTCGTCCGCCGAGTGATCTTCGTCGAAAAACTGGATGCCAAATTCATCAAAGAAGACAGACTTGGCCTCTTCAAATGACACTCCATGCTTTTTGAGGTTGGCTGCCGCCTTGGGCGGATCCCATTCAAACTTAATCATACGTACATTGTATTTATAAAAGCCGATGCGTCAAGATCAACCATGCCAAGATCAACCATGCCCAATTTACGGATGAACGCAGGGACAACGAGCCTGGGTGTGGACTAAGCCAGCCGGTAACGAATCGGCACCGACTTGTAGCCGCCGAGAAAATTGGATTCCAGCAGACGCACCGGGCCGGCCATTTCGATCGATTCCAGCCGCCGCAGCATCTCGCCGAACCATACCGTGAGTTCGAGGCGCGACAGCGCCATGCCCAGGCATACATGCGGGCCGAAGCCGAAGGCGATCTGCTTGTTGGGATTGCGATCGATGTGGAACTCGTGCGGCGCCCCGAACACGGCATCGTCGAAATTGGCCGCCAGGTAATACAGCGCCAGGCCGTCACCGGCGCGTATCGCCTGGCCGCCGAGTTCGCAATCGCGCGTGGTGGTGCGCATGAAATGCTTGATCGGCGTGACCCAGCGGATCATCTCCTCGGCGGCGCTCTTCAACATTGCCGGGCGTTGTTGCAGTCGTGCCCATTGC
>JANNCZ010000180.1:0-6251 GCA_031387185.1 Burkholderiales bacterium | reverse complement strand
GGCGGCAATGCCACCATCGCTGTGAGCCTTGCGGTGCTTCATTCTTCAGCGGCATCGGCCTGCGAGCCGCTCTGGAAGCGGGTCTCCGGGGGAATGCCAATTTCAATGCCGCTGCCCGAGATTCAGATTTTCGGCGGCGGTGCGCATGCCGGGCGGCGCGTCGACATTCAGGATTTCATGGTGATGCCTATCGGGGCGACGACGTTTTCCCAGGCGCTCGAGATGACGGCCGAGGTCTATCTCGCCGCCGGCGCCTTGATGAAGGCGGCCGGCAAACTCGCCGGGGTAGCCGATGAGGGTGGCTGGTGGCCGCTGTTCGATGCCAACGATGAAGCGCTGGTGATGCTCACGCGCGCAATCGAGCACGCCGGGTTCAAGCATTCTGAAATGGCGATTTCGCTCGATATTGCTGCATCAGAGTTTGGCAGCGGCGATGGTGCCAGCAGCGGCAGCAGAGGCCGCTACACCCTCGGTCTTGAAAAGCGCGTGCTCGACACCGCCGGCATGATTGATCTGCTCGGCAGTTGGCTCGATGCCTACCCCATCGTTTCCATCGAAGACCCGCTGGCCGAAGACGACGAAGCGGGCCTGATCGAATTCACGCGCCGGTATGGCGCGCGCTGCCAGATCATCGGTGACGACTATCTGGTGACGAACGCGGCGCGTGTCGAGCACGCCGCAGATGTCAAGGCTGTCAACAGCGCGCTGATCAAGCTCAACCAGGCCGGCACCGTGAGCGAAACCAGAGCGGCGCTGGATGCAGCAAAGCAGCACGGCATGAGCACCCTGGTCTCGGCGCGTTCGGGCGAGACCGAAGACGTGAGCATCACGCATCTGGCCATCGGCTGGAATGCGGGGCAGCTCAAGGTGGGGTCCTTCGCGCGCTCCGAGCGCATGGCCAAGTGGAATGAGGCGATCCGCATTGAAGAGTCCACGCGCGCCCCCTTTGTGGGCAGGCAGGCGTTGCCGCACCTGCGTTGAAGCCGCAGCCGTTCATTCGATTGCCTGGCAACACTGCGGTCAACGGCTTTGCTGCGGCGCAACTTGCGGCGCGGATGCATCGCGGTGACAATCGCCCCCGTCTCATCTGTACAACAACAACTGGCGACATCCGCGCCATGCGGCTGTAGCGTCATTTTGAAAGGAATTCCATGGCCTCCGTCACCATCAGCCAGGTACAGAAGTACTTTGGCCCGACCCATATCATCAAGGGCGTGTCCGTCGATATTGCCGACGGCGAATTTTGTGTACTGGTCGGCCCATCGGGCTGCGGCAAGTCCACCTTGCTGCGCATGATCGCCGGGCTGGAGGAAATCTCCGGCGGCGAGATCAGCATCGGCAGCAAGGTGGTCAACAACATGCCGCCCAAAGAGCGCGACATCGCGATGGTGTTCCAGAATTACGCCTTGTATCCGCACATGACGGTGCGCGCCAACATGGCGTTCTCGCTGATGCTTGCAAAGAAAGACAAGGCGGTCATCGAAGCTGGAGTCGGCAAGGCTGCCGACATTCTCGGGTTGCGGCCCCTGCTGGATCGCTACCCGCGCCAGCTCTCGGGTGGCCAGCGCCAGCGCGTGGCGATGGGGCGCGCCATCGTGCGCGACCCGCAGGTGTTCCTGTTCGACGAGCCGTTGTCAAATCTGGATGCCAAATTGCGCGTGGCAATGCGCACTGAAATCAAGGAGCTGCACCAGCGCCTCAAAACCACCTCGATTTACGTGACGCACGACCAGATCGAGGCCATGACCATGGCTGACAAAATTGTCGTGATGCGGGACGGCATTGTCGAGCAGACCGGCACGCCGCTCGATCTTTATGACCATCCGGCCAACCAGTTTGTGGCAGGCTTCATCGGCTCGCCGTCGATGAATTTTCTGCCCGGCACCATGAAGGGCGCGCAGGTGGAGCTTGAAGGCGGCATCCTGCTGCCGATGCCTGCCGGTGCCGGAGGCACCGAGGGGCAGAAGGTGGTGTACGGCACGCGCCCTGAGCATATCGACATGGCGTCCGGCAACGACGGTGTGCCGACTGAAGTCATTGTGGTCGAGCCGACCGGGGCCGACACCCAGGTCTTCACCAAGATCGCCGGGGTCGAAGTGACCAGCGTGTTCCGCGAGCGGCATGATTTCAAGCCCGGGGCGACGATTCGCCTCAAGGTTGATGCGGCGCGCGCGCATTTGTTTGATGCGGCCAGTGGAGCGTGTTTGCGCGCTTGATCCCCCGGTTTGAGGGGATTGCGGGCGCCGCGCAGAGTTAAATTTCCGGCGCAGAGCCGCCACTCCAAATTGGCCTTACCAATTTCATGCAGTTATGGCAACATGCCAGTTGTACTACCCGGAACCCATCACCGGCCCGGAACTCATTACCGGCAAACACTTAGACCCAACATTACGGAGACCTAAAAATGGTGCATTTCACCCGCCGCAAGTTTTTGAAATCGTCCGGCACCAGCGCTGCGCTGGGCACGGTCGCCGCGCTCGAGGGCGCCAATCTGATGCAATTTGCCAATGCCTGGGCGCAGGCCTCGCCGTTCAAGCCCGAGAAGGGTGCGAAGATCCAGTTGCTGCGCTGGAAGCGCTTCGTGCAGTCGGAAGAGGATAGTTTCATGAAGCTGGTGGCGGCTTTCACCAAAGCCACCGGCGTCGAAGTCAAGGTATTGAACGAGTCGCTTGACGATGTGCAGCCCAAAGCCTCGGTGGCGGCCAATACCGGCCAGGGCCCTGACATGTTCTGGGGTCTGTATTCGCTGCCGCACCTGTTCCCCTCCAAGGTGTCGGACGTGAGTGACGTTGCCAATTACCTCGGCAAGAAGTACGGCGGCTGGGTGCCGACCGCCGAGACCTACGGCAAATCGGGCGGCAAATGGATCGCGATTCCGGTCGCCTACAACGGCAACCTGATCAACTACCGCCAGAGCATGATCGAGAAGGCCGGCTTCAAGGAGATTCCGAAAGACAACGCCGGTTTCCTTGAACTGATGAAGGCGCTCAAAGCCAAGTCGATTGCGGGCGGCTTTGCGCTGGGCCGCGCCTCGGGCGACGGTAACGCCTGGGTGCATTGGGCGCTGTGGTCACACGGGGCCAATCTGGTTGATGCCAAGGACAAGGTCATCATCAATTCGCCGGAGACCGTCAAGGCACTCGAATACACGCTCGAATTATCCAAGACCTTTGTCTCCGGCACGGCGTCGTGGAACGACTCCTTCAACAACAAGGCGTTTCTGGAGAGCCAGATTTCGCTTACCAACAACGGCGTGTCGATCTACGCCGCTGCCAAGGCCGGCGCCGCCAAGGGCGATGCCAAGGCCAAGGAAGTCATGGACGACATGAATCACGCCCTGTGGCCGATTGGGCCGGCTGGCAAGCCGACCGAGTTTCACATCGCCTACCCGATGATGATCATGAAGTACTCCAAGGCGCAGCAGGCTTGCAAGGCCTTCATCGCCTTCACGCTCGAGGCCGAGAACTACAACAAATGGCTGGAAGACTCGGTGGCGTATCTGACGCATCCGCTCAACGCTTACGATGCCAACCCGGTCTGGACGACTGACAAAAAATTGTCGGTCGCGCGCGATGTCGCCAAACGCACTTTGACTGCGGGAGGCTTGGGTTCGGTGGGTGAGAAGGCCGCCTCCGCCCTGGCCGACTTCGTGGTGCTCGATATGGTGGCCTCGGTTTGCACCGAGCGCGCCACCATCAAGGAGGCAATTGCGATTGCCGAGCGCCAGGCACGCCGCATTTACCGCTAAGCCGTACTGTTGTAAACATCAATCTCCCTCTCTGTGCAAACGGGGAGGGAGATTGTGAGTTCTCGGAAATAGACAAGAATCGGGCGCCGCCCCGGGAGACGCATGTCCAACAATCTGTGGACCAACCGTAACTGGCTGGGTTTTCTGTTCATGCTGCCGGCGGCGGCGTTTCTGATTTTGTTTCTGGTGTATCCGCTCGGCCTCGGCATCTGGCTTTCGTTCACCGACGCGCGCATCGGCGACCCCGGCAAGTTTGTCGGCATCGAAAACTACGAGTGGATCATTGGCGATTCAAAATTCCAGACCGCAGTGTTCTTCACGGTCTTTTATACCTTGATCGCGAGCATGATCAAGTTCGCCATCGGCCTCTATCTCGCGGTGCTGCTCAATCAGCATCTGCCGTTCAAGGCGATGATTCGCGCCATCGTGCTGATCCCTTTCATCGTGCCGACGGTGTTGTCGGCGATTGCGTTCTGGTGGATTTTCGATCCACAGTTTTCGATCGTGTCATGGACGCTGCGGCAATGGGGCTGGATTGACGGCAACATCAATTTTCTCGGTGATGCCTGGAATTCACGTTTCTCCGTGATTTTCGCCAACGTCTGGCGCGGCGTGCCCTTCATCGCCATCACCCTGCTGGCGGGCCTGCAAACGGTGTCGCCGTCCCTGTATGAAGCGGCCACCCTGGACGGCGCCAACCAATGGCAAATGTTTTGGCGCATCACCTATCCGTTGCTCACACCGATCATCGCCGTGGTGATGACCTTCTCGGTGTTGTTCACCTTCACGGATTTCCAGTTGATCAAGGTGCTGACCAACGGCGGCCCGGCCGGTGCCACCGAATTGATGGCAACCATGTCCTACAACACGGCGATATTGGGCTCGCGCATTGGCGAGGGGTCGGCTGTGTCAACGGCGATGGTGCCGTTCCTGCTCGCGGCGATCATGGTGTCGTGGTTCGGTTTGCAGCGCCGCAAATGGCAGCAGGGAGAAAGCAATGATTGAGGAGCCTGTGAAGCCGTCAGGCGCGGCAGGCCGACCCGCCGGCGTCGATGCAGATGCCGGCCAAAGCGAGGGCATGAGTTACCTCTCGACCCTGCCGCAGCGCCTGGTGCAGTTGTACCTGCCGCTCTCGATCATCGTGATCGTGTTGCTGTTTCCGTTTTACTGGATGGTGATCACCGCCGTCAAACCCAAGGAGCACCTGCTCGATCTGGACACGCACAACCCGTACTGGACCTGGAGCCCGACCTTCGAGCACATCCATGATCTGCTGTTCAAGACCGACTACCCGCTGTGGTTGTGGAATACGATGTTCATCGCGGTGTCGGCCACCATCCTGTCCATCATCGCCAGCGTGTTTGCGGCCTATGCCATCACGCGCATCCGCTACCGCGGCGCGCAAATGGTCGGCGGCGCGATTTTCCTGGCCTACCTGGTGCCGCCGTCGATCCTGTTCATTCCGCTTTCGACCGTGGTGTTTCAGTACGGCCTGTTTGATACGCCGTTTGCGCTGATCCTTACTTACCCGACCATCCTGATTCCGTTTTCAACCTGGCTATTGATGGGCTATTTCAAAACGATTCCATACGAGTTGGAGGAGTGTGCCCTGATCGACGGCGCCAACCGCTGGCAGATTCTGGTGCGCGTGATTCTGCCGCTGGCAATTCCGGGTTTGATTTCAGCCGGGATCTTTTGCCTCACGCTGTGCTGGAATGAATTCATCTATGCGCTCACCTTCATCAATTCCACCGAGAAGAAAACCGTGCCGGTGGCGATCCTGTCGGCGTTTACCGATGGCGACCAGTACCGTTGGGGATCTTTGATGGCTGGTGCGCTGGTGGGCGCCTTGCCCTTGGTGGTGTTGTATGCGTTCTTCGTCGAGCACTATGTGTCGGCGATGACCGGCGCGGTCAAGGAATAACCTTGCGGGGACCTGTTAGCGGATGCGCCGGACGGTTAAGATCGTCTCCAGGGTGCCTTGGCATCAATGTAACCAACAGGAGAAGGCATTGTCCCAGGGTTCGGGCCTGACGCTATTGGGCCGTATTAACAACAGCGCCAATGCACTGGGCTTCCTGTTCATGCTGCCGGCGGCGGCGATTTTGCTTGTCTTCCTGACTTATCCGCTCGGGCTCGGAATGTGGCTGGGACTGACCGATACCAAGATTGGTCGTGAGGGTGTATTTATCGGTCTGGAAAATTACAAGTCATTGGCAGAGGACAGTGTGTTCTGGCTGTCGGTTTTCAATACGGTTTTCTATACGGCGGTGGCCAGCTTTTTCAAGTTTTTTCTCGGGCTATGGCTGGCACTGCTGCTTAACGAAAACATCAAGTTCAAGTCGTTCATGCGCGCCATCCTGCTGTTGCCCTGGATCGTGCCGACGACGCTGTCGGCAATTGCCTTTTGGTGGATTTACGACAGCCAATTTTCGATCATCTCCTGGCTATTGGTCAAAATGGGTGTGATCGACAAGTACATCAATTTTCTCGGCGATGGGTG